>CAIMOW010000073.1 GCA_903843235.1 uncultured beta proteobacterium
AATCTTAGCTAGTTGCAAGCCAGTTGCTTTAGACACAAACGGCACAGTACGAGATGCGCGTGGGTTTACTTCGAGAACAAAGATCACATCTTTGCCATCCACATTCTGAATCGCAAACTGCACGTTCATCAAGCCAATGACCCTCAAGCCTTTAGCCATCGCTGCGGTCTGACGCTTAATCTCTGCTACGGTCTCATCTGAAAGTGAATATGGTGGGAGCGAACAGGCAGAATCACCAGAGTGAACGCCAGCCTGCTCGATATGCTCCATCACACCACCGATAAAGACGTGTTGACCATCGCTAATACAGTCCACATCGCACTCAATTGCGTCATTCAAAAAACGATCAAGCAATACCGGTGAATCATGCGATACCTTCACAGCCTCGCGCATATAACGCTCGAGGTCGCGGCCGTCATGAACGATTTCCATAGCGCGACCACCCAATACATAGGAAGGGCGAACGACCAATGGGTAGCCTATCTCTTCTGCAAGCACGAGAGCCTCATCCTCAGCACGGGCTGTGCGATTTGGTGGCTGGCGCAAGTTCAATTCCTGGAGTAATTTTTGAAAACGTTCACGATCTTCAGCGGCATCAATCATGTCTGGTGATGTGCCGATAATCGGAACGCCATTTGCCTCAAGATCCAAAGCTAATTTCAAAGGAGTCTGGCCGCCGTACTGCACGATCACACCCTTAGGCTTCTCTTTGGCAACAATTTCTAATACATCTTCAAGCGTTAATGGCTCAAAGTACAAGCGATCGGAAGTGTCGTAATCGGTAGAAACAGTTTCTGGGTTGCAGTTGACCATAATGGTTTCATAGCCATCTTCACGCATGGCTAAAGCAGCATGTACACAGCAGTAGTCAAACTCAATACCTTGGCCGATGCGGTTTGGCCCACCGCCAAGCACCATGATCTTGTCACGGTTAGTTGGCTCTGATTCACACTCACCATGCTCTGCTTCATAAGTCGAATACAAATAAGCAGTATTGGTTGAGAACTCTGCAGCGCAAGTATCTACGCGTTTATAGACAGGTACTACCTTCAAGCGATGGCGTGCAGCGCGTACAGAGGATGCATCAACACCCAATAGTTTGGCTAAGCGGCGATCAGAGAAACCTTTTTGCTTCACAAAGCGTAGCTCAGCAGCAGACAAAGCATCAATCTTGCGCAGTTTTAATTCAGTTTCAATCGACACTAGCTCCTGAATTTGCTCTAAGAACCATGGATCAACCTTAGTCTCAGCATAAACCTCATCAAGGTCCATACCCATGCGGAAGGCATCTCCCAAATACCAAATACGGTCTGGACCAGGCTCACCAATTTCTTGAATGATGTCATCCAGATCGGTCGAGAACTCATCTAAACCGTCAACGCCAACTTCGAGGCCACGTAAAGCTTTTTGGAAGGACTCCTGAAAGGTGCGTCCTATCGCCATCACCTCGCCCACCGATTTCATTTGCGTCGTTAAACGAGAGTCTGCTTGTGGGAATTTCTCAAAAGCAAATCGTGGAATCTTCGTTACGACGTAATCGATGGATGGCTCAAAAGATGCTGGGGTTGCACCACCAGTAATGTCGTTCTTCAACTCATCTAAGGTATAACCTACGGCGAGCTTCGCCGCAATCTTGGCAATCGGGAAACCTGTTGCTTTAGAAGCCAAGGCAGATGAACGAGAAACCCGTGGGTTCATCTCAATCACGACCATCCGGCCATCTTCCGGATTAATCGAGAACTGTACGTTTGAACCACCGGTATCCACACCAATTTCACGCAATACCGCGATCGATGCATTGCGCATCAATTGATATTCTTTATCAGTCAATGTTTGGGCTGGGGCAACGGTAATCGAGTCACCGGTATGCACACCCATGGGATCTAAGTTTTCAATTGAGCAAACGATGATGCAATTGTCCGCGCGATCACGCACCACTTCCATCTCGAACTCTTTCCAACCAAGGAGAGACTCTTCAATCAAGAGTTCACGCGTTGGAGATAAATCCAAACCGCGTTTGCAAATCTCTTCAAATTCTTCACGGTTATAAGCAATACCACCACCTGATCCACCCATGGTGAATGAAGGCCGAATGACTACCGGGAAACCTAAGCTACCAGTCTCTACCTGAATGTGCTGTTGCACTTCATGCGCCTCTTCCATAGAATGCGCAATACCCGACTTCGCAGAGCCTAGACCAATCTTGGTCATCGCATTTTTAAACTTCTGACGATCTTCCGCTTTATCAATAGCCTCTGGGGAGGCGCCAATCAATTCGCAACCGTACTTTTCCAAAATGCCATGACGATGCAAATCGAGCGCGCAATTCAAGGCAGTTTGACCGCCCATGGTTGGCAAAATGGCGTCTGGTTTTTCAGTGGCGATAATGCGCTCAACTACCTCCCAAGTAATCGGCTCGATATAAGTCACATCTGCCATCTCAGGGTCAGTCATGATGGTGGCGGGATTGCTATTTACCAAAATGACTTTGTAACCTTCATCACGCAAAGCTTTACAAGCTTGCGCACCAGAGTAGTCAAACTCACAAGCTTGCCCAATTACAATCGGACCAGCCCCAATAATTAAGATGCTCTTAATGTCGCTACGCTTAGGCATTATTTGCCCTCCTTCTTGCTAGCATTCATTAGCAGCACAAAACGATCAAATAAATAAGCAATGTCATGCGGACCAGGTGAGGCTTCCGGATGACCTTGGAAACACAATGCAGGCTTATCTTTCCAGACAAGGCCCTGCAAAGATCCATCAAACAATGAAACATGCGTAACACGAATGTTGTCTGGTAAGGTATTCGAATCCACAGCAAAACCATGGTTCTGCGAAGTAATGGCTACGCGTCCTGTATCAAGATCTTTAACCGGATGGTTTGCGCCATGATGACCAAACTTCATCTTCAAGGTTTTAGCGCCGGCAGCCAAACCCATGATTTGATGGCCTAGGCAAATACCAAAAGTTGGCACGCCCTTCTCAATGATTTCTTTTGCAGCGGCAATCGCGTAATCGCAAGGGCCAGGATCGCCAGGGCCGTTTGAGAAAAATACGCCGTCAGGATTCATCGCCAGAACTTCAGCAGCGCTTGTTTGCGCTGGCACAACGGTTAATTGGCAGCCACGCTCTGTGAGCATACGCAAAATATTGCGCTTCACGCCGAAGTCATAGGCAACGACTTTTTTCAGGGGCTTGCTGGTATCTAATGTTTTGTAGGCAGGCTTGTCATTTGGGCCGTGCAATTCCCATTCGGCTTCACGCCAATCGTAGGGAGTCTTAGTCGTAACGACCTTAGCCAGGTCTAAACCAGCCATGCCAGGGAAGGCTTTTGCTAGCTCTAAGGCCTTTTTAGCCAGAGCTTCGATATCGTCGCCCTGTTTGCCAGCGACCACTGCGCCAGACTGAGCACCTTTATCACGTAGGATACGGGTCAGTTTGCGGGTATCAATCCCTGAAATCCCCACTACCCCTGCTTTTGTTAGATAGTCTTCAAGACTAGCTTCAGAGCGGAAGTTGGATACACGGCGCGGCAGGTCTTTAATCACCAAGCCAGCAGCATGGATTTGTTCGGATTCAGCATCTTGTGCATTTACACCGACGTTACCGATGTGGGGATAAGTCAAAGTGACAATTTGGCGGGAATAGCTTGGATCGGTGATGATCTCTTGATAGCCTGTAAGAGCAGTATTGAAAACGACTTCGCCAGCAGTTTCGCCAGAGGCGCCAATGCTAAAACCGGGAAATAGAGTGCCGTCGGCAAGAGCCAACACGGCGGGGGGAAAAGAAGGAAGCAAGGGTGACAAACCATCTCCAGTCCCTGCTCCATCCGACGCTCAAAACCCTCAAAAAAGACTAACCCGAGGCTGTTTGTGCGGGTGGTGAGTGTCTTTAAGCGCTAGGGTATTTATTAAGTTTCGAACCAAACAATGATACCAGTTTTGTCTCGTAAACCCTTGGGTTCCCAGCCCACTAGGCTCCGGAGGTAAATGCCTCCCCCAACCCTAGGGCTGAGGGAGTGTATTACCTTATTTATTAGGACTTAGCGCTCTGCTCAATGATGGTCTTAATTTGAGCCAACACACTTTGATCTTCCATGGTGCTAATGTCCCCAGGATCGCGCCCTTCTGCAACTGCTTGCAAGGAGCGACGTACGATCTTGCCTGAACGGGTCTTTGGCAAAGCCGTCACCACGTATACACGGCCAGGACGAGCGATGGCGCCTAAGGTAGTGTCTACGGTCTTCATGCATTCGGCTTCTAAGGTCGCTGTATTAGTAGTGTCCTTTGGAATCACAAAGGCAATCGCAGCCTGACCTTTGAGCTTATCTTCAATACCAACCACAGCCACTTCAGAAACATTCGGGTGACTAGAGATACTCTCTTCAATTTCACGAGTGCCTAAGCGGTGACCTGCGACGTTAATCACGTCATCGGTACGACCTAAGATAAAGAAGTAACCATCCTTGTCTTTAATACCCCAGTCAAACGTGGAGTAGATGATCTTTCCAGGGATAGTCTCCCAATAGGTGCTAACAAAGCGCTTGTCATCACCCCAAACGGTTTGCATGCAACCTGGAGGCAATGGACCTTCAATCGCAATCACACCCTTCTGGTCTGGGCCCAACTCTTCTGTGGTCGCATCATCTAAGAGCTTCATGTTATAGCCAAACGATGGCACACCTGGTGAACCAAACTTATGCGGCATCACTTCAACACCACGCTGAATTGCCAACATTGGCCAACCGGTTTCTGTCTGCCAGTAGTTATCAACGATCGGCTTATTAATTGCACCATGAATCCATGTCGCCGTTGGCTCATCCAACGGTTCACCAGCTAAGAACAACGCTTTCAAACTGGAAAGATCGTATTTGGTCAAGAACGCAGGATCTTGTTTTTTGAGAACGCGCACCGCAGTTGGTGCAGAGAACATCACTGAAACTTTATATTTTTCAACCAATTGCCACCAGATACCGGCGTCAGGACGCAATGGCGTACCTTCGTACATGATCGTTGCCATACCATTTATCAAAGGCGCATAAATGATGTAGCTATGACCAACCACCCAACCAATATCCGAAGTACAGAACATGGTTTCACCTGGTTTGCCACAGAAGATGTGGTTCATGCTTGCAGCCAAGGCTACGGCATATCCACCAGTGTCGCGTTGTACACCCTTTGGTTTGCCTGTAGTCCCAGAGGTATACAAAATGTAGGATATATGAGTAGCATCAACCCACTCAACCGGAACGATATCGTTCAAATGTTTTTGGCGCTCTGTGGTGTAATCCAAATCACGTCCAGCCACCGTTGTGAACTCAGTTAAACCGCGATTCACAATCAATACTTTTTCTGGCTTATAGCTTGCCAATGTAATAGCTTCATCTAACAAAGGTTTGTACGGAACGGCTTTACCGCCACGAGCCCCTGCTTCAGCCGTCACAATCATCTTAGGTTTTGCATCATCAATGCGAGATGCCAAGCTATGCGAAGCGAAGCCACCAAACACCACAGAGTGAATCGCGCCAATGCGGGCGCAGGCTAGCATTGCAAAGCAAGCCTCTGCAATCATCGGCATGTAAATGAGAACGCGGTCGCCTTTTTGAACACCATTGGCTTTATAGATTGCAGCCATACGATTGACCTCTTCGTAGAGCTCTTTAAATGTGTAGGCTTTTTCTACATTGGTTTCTGTTGAAACGGCGACCAAAGCAATTTGATCGGGGCGATCTTTGAGGTGACGATCAACCGCGTTGTAGCAAAGATTAGTTAAGCCTCCTTCGAACCATTTCGCAAAAGGAGGCTTGTCATAACTTAAGACTTTATCGAAAGGCTTTTCCCAGTGGATTAGCTTTGCCTGCTCGCCCCAGAAGCCATCTGGGTCTTTAATGGAACGTTCGTGTTCTGATTTATAGGACATGATCAACCTAAATAATGAAGTGGATTTACTGGATTTTGCTGACCCCTTTACTACTAGGGGTGTTAACAGAACCATTTTTCGCAGATTTTGCAAGTCCTGTCGATGCGGATTTATGCTGAGACGCACCATTTTTTGGAGAAGAATTACCCTTAGTTTCGCCCTTAGCAGGCTTCACGGGGGGGCATTTAGCCCCTTTTTTGCACTTTTTAGGTGACGGAGGTGGCGGAGGTTTATCCAGACTCAAGCTGGCATTGTCAGCAAGGGTCATAGATACATCACCGGGGCGACGAGCTGTCTTCGGAATAATCACAGTTGAGCCCGCCCGAATACGCATCCCCTTCGGTATGCCATTCACACTCCTTAAGGTATCAACGTCCACACCCAAGGTTTTTGCGGTCTGATCCACCATCTCTGTCTTACTCACCTGCACCGCAGTCCATGACGACAGAGGCTTGGTGTACACCTTCAGATTTTCTTGAAAAACTTCCGCATGACCAAATGGCAATAAGATCTGTTGATTAGCGGCGGCCAAGATTACTGGCTTATTAAACGAAGGGTTGAGAACCTGAAATTCTTCTGAGGGTATTTCAGCTAACTTCATCACCAAGGCAACGTCGATATCGTTGCTCACATCGATCGCTACAAAGTAAGGGTGGTTCTCAAGATCTGGCAGAACAATGCCATAGGCATTGGGATCTAAAACAATCTGACGATAGGCCATTAACTTGGGAACATAATTCCGCGTTTCCTTTGGCAATTGCAGGCTTTCATAGTCGGTAGGCAAGCCTGCTGCTAGATTTCTTTTTTGTGCCTTGGTGATATTTCCCGCTCCCCAGTTGTAAGCGGCTAATGCAAGTTCCCAGCTACCAAACTGGTTATTGAGTCGCTGTAAATAATCTAGCGCTGCATCTGTTGACTGTAATATATCGCGCCGCTCGTCTCTAAAGACATTTTGCGTTAACTGAAAATCTTTCCCGGTAGCTGGCATGAACTGCCAGAGACCCATGGCTTTAGCGCCTGACTTTGCTTGAGGAACAAAGGCGCTTTCAACAAAGGGCAACAAAGCGATTTCAGTTGGCATATTACGAGCGTTTACCTCTTGCACAATATAGAAGAGGTAACGCGAGGAACGCGTCATTGAGCGATTCACATAATCCGGCTTAGCGCTAAGCCAGCGAACTTGCTCTATCTCCAGCGGCGAGTTCATGGGCTCCATCTGGTAGCCATCCCGAATCCGAATCCATAAATTACTGGATGGTGCATAGACCTTGCTGACAGATTGATTGTTTAAGTTAACGCGTGGCGCCTTGCTAGCACGTGTATTCGTTTTAGTCGGGGTATCAGATGACCAATCACCAGTACTAGCGCATCCAAATAACACAGCAATCATCATGATTACCGCATATTTCCACAACATCAGAATCGATCTTTCCATGCACGAATGACTGCAAGTACATGCGCGGGCGTTGGTAAAGAAGTTTCACCAGAAATACTTAAAGCGGATTCCAAAACCTCTTTAGAGTCACAACGCATAAATGGATTGACCTGAAGCTCTTGGCCAATAGTGGTTGGCAAAGTCGGCAAATGTTTATCGCGCATCTCTTGGGCTCGTTCAGACCAAGAAAGCAGGTTGGCATTGTTGGGCTCGACCGCTAAAGCAAAGCGGATGTTAGATAAGGTGTACTCATGAGTACAAAAGACCAAAGTATTTTTTGGTAGTGCTGCGAACTTTGCCAAGGATTGGCTCATCTGAGTTGGTGTGCCTTCAAACAAACGTCCACAACCCGATGCAAATAAAGTATCACCACAAAATAGCATCGGCTCAACAACGTTGGCCTGCATATTGGCAAAGTAGGCTATGTGACTCAGGGTATGACCTGGAACCTCATACACTTTGAGACTTATTCTGGGGGCGGCTATTTCAATTTTGTCGCCCTCCATGACTGCTTGGGTACGACCAGGAATATCAATGCTTGCTGGGCCATATACGGGAATCGGCACTTTAAGCGTCTGCAATATTTGCAAAATCCCACCCGTATGATCGGCATGGTGATGGGTGATCAAGATCCCCGTCAAGGCCAATTTGTGCCCTTCTAAATACCGCAGCACCGGTCCATAATCCCCCGGGTCGACCACCAAAGCCGATTCGCCATCATGGATACACCAGATGTAGTTGTCATCAAAGGCCGGTATGGGCCAAACTTGCAATAAAGTATTCTTCACCATAGACCGATGATACCAACCCCAACCCCAACCTCTCAGTCGCCAGCACCTCCATGGAACTCATGGGAGAAATGGCTGCAATCCCCGCCCGGAAGGTATGTTCTGGTCTGGGAACAAAAGTGCTTTGACCAAATCGTGGCAGATGTTTTTGGTTTTTACGCCGTACAGGTCGGCATGCCCCAAATGAATGCCTTAACTGAAAATCGCATGCCTTTACAGGCGTTATTAATTCAATCGAACGATAGCCTCGCGCAAGCTGCGCAATTTCCTTGGCACCCAATTGAGGGCAACCCCAATGAGTTACCTTTTGCAAGTGAGAGCATCGACCTATTGGTACTCCCCCATGTTTTGGAATTTGCCGCCGACCCCCACCAAATTCTGAGAGAGGCTGAACGGGTACTCCGCCCAGAAGGAAGACTAGTGATCTCCGGCTTTAATCCTGCCAGCCTTTGGGGTATCCGCCAATACCTCAGTCGCCTGATTGGCAGCCCCTACCTACCGAGAGACGGTCAATTTATTAGCCTGATTCGGGTAAAAGACTGGCTACAACTCCTCAACTTCACCCTCGATCGCGGCCATTTTGGTTGCTATAAGCTCCCGCTCCAAGGTCAGTCTGGGATGGCTAGAATGGATTTTCTGGAGCCCATGGGTAATCGTTGGTGGCCGATATTTGGGGCGATATTTTTAGTTTCCGCAATCAAACGCCAGCAAGGCATGCGCCTGATTGGCCAAGCTCAGACTAAACGCATCCCCACTATCCCACAACTTAGCCCTGCCGCCGAACGCAATAAACTCAAGCAAACCAAAGACTGATTACAGTTCCGATATGCCCCATACCAAACAACTTCCCCACATCATCATTTATACCGATGGTGCCTGCAAAGGTAATCCTGGCCCTGGTGGCTGGGGGGCAGTTTTGCGCTCTGGGGGTCATGAGAAACACATTCATGGTGGCGCAGAGCTCACCACCAATAACCGCATGGAAATTAGCGCTGTAATTCACGCCCTCAAAGCACTCAAGCAAACCAGTTCTGTGGAGCTTTGGACCGACTCTCAATACGTCCAAAAGGGGGTAACGGAATGGCTGGAAGGTTGGAAAAAACGGGGTTGGAAGACCGCTAGCAAGGCTCCCGTTAAAAACGCGGATTTATGGCAAGAATTAGACGCTCTACTACCTGACCACAAGATCTCCTGGCACTGGGTGCGAGGCCATAACGGCCATCCTGGAAATGAGCTGGCAGACCTGTTGGCGAACCGCGGAGTGGAAGAATTCCTTCCCTAGGGTCAGAAGCGCGTTTTTCACTAGCTTATGAGAGAATGTGCCGTTGGGCGGAGATGCAGTAAATTCTGCTAAATCCCTATAAATCAAAAGAAAAAACGTCGAGACCGTGTCAAAAATTGAAACTTTAGCGAATAAGCTATTAAATAAGTTATTAACACTCAAAAACTGGGCCTTAGCTCAGCTTTGCGCCCTGTGGACAAAATACTCCCCCCAGCTTAAGAAATTGGATTTCGCCAAGGCGAAGGCATTTACCCTGAAATACAAATGGCGTATTTTGGCAATCATCATTGCGCTGTATGCGGTTTCAAAGGCATATGACTATTTCTTCCCAGCAGGTGATAAAGCTGGTGGTCCAATCACCGTAACCACAGTCGTGGTCGAGAAAAAAGATATCCCCCTCATTCTGGAAGCTACAGGCACTATTGTTTCTAACAGCATTGTGGATATTCGCCCAATGATCACCAATACTGTCAGCAAGATCTTAGTAAAAGATGGTCAAGAGGTGAAGGCTGGAGACTTACTGTTTCAGCTTGACGATCGCAACGACAAAGCCAACTATGAAAAACTCAAAGCGCTGGCGGACGATGCCCAGAGTCAGTACCTGCGTGCCAAAGAATTGGTTGCCAAAAACTTTATCTCTAAAGCAGGTTTAGAAACTTCATCTGCCAATGCCAAATCTGCAATGGCTGCTGCCAAAGCATCAGAAGCGCAGCTTTCGTTCGACTACATTCGCTCACCTATCGATGGTCGTGCCGGTATTGTCAACGTCTTTCCCGGCTCCCTAGTACAGGCGAGCAACGTTGTCTCCACAGCGACAAGTTCTACCGCCACCTCTAGTGTTGGCGCAATGGTCACGATCACGCAGTTAAACCCAATTAATGTGCAATTTGTCATCCCCGAAAAAGATATCCCTATTCTTTTAGAGAACCAACTTGATGGTGATGCAATTCCAGTAACAGTTACCGTTGGAGACCAGAGCAAAAAATCCTATGACGGCAAAGTCTTAGTAATTGACAATCAAGTCGACCCCTCAATTGCAGCGGTACGCGTAAAAGCACAAATTCCCAATGATGAGAAGACGCTTCTTCCAGGCCAGTTCGCTCGCATTTCCCTCATTGCAAAGACTTTAAAAGATGTGATCTCAGTACCTTCACAAGCGGTTATTCTGAGCCCTCGAGGAAAAGTGGTTTACATCGTTGATAAGGATGACAAGGCAATTTCTAAAACAGTCAAAGTGCTTTATGACTATCAAGGTAAATCCGTTGTTGAAGGCATTGATGCAGGAGATAGGGTGGTTGTTGAAGGTAAACAGAATCTACGCCCTGGTGGCAAGATACGCGAGGCTAAAGCCGCCGCTCCTGCTCAGAATTAACACTAGCAAACTAGAGACTATATGAATATCTCCGAATTATGTATTCGGCGCCCAGTAATGACGGTGTTGCTTTCTATAGCAACCGTAGTTGCAGGTGCCGTCGCTTATATTAATATTCCTGTTGCAGCCCTACCAAGCTTTAACTCCCCAGTGATTTCTGTCAGCGGCAGTTTGCCTGGCGCATCTCCAGAAAACATGGCCGCTTCTGTTGCGCTTCCCTTGGAAAAAGAATTTTCAACAATTGATGGTATTAAGGTTATTAGCTCGAGTAATTTTTTGGGAACAACTAATATCACGCTGGAATTTAATAACGATAGAGATATTGATAAAGCTGCCGTAGACGTACAAGCCGCCCTTTTGCGTGCACAAAAACGCTTGCCAATCGAAATGACCATTCCACCGTCATATCGAAAAATTAATCCTGCAGATACACCTGTACTAGTGGTGCGGATGAGTTCACCTTCAATGAATCTCTCCGACCTTAATGACTTTGCAGAAAACTTACTCTCCCCCAATCTTTCCACGATTAGTGGTGTTGCGCAAGTCCTCGTCTATGGCGCCAAAAGGTATGCAGTTCGTGTCCGCGTCCATCCTGATGCTTTGGCAAATCGCAACCTCACCATGGATGATGTCGCGGTTGCCATCAATAAAGCAAACGCAAACAGCCCCGTTGGCGTTCTAGATGGCCCACGTCAATCCATCACCATTTATGCGAATGCACAATTGGTTAAACCCGAAGAATTTGCAAACCTAGTCATTAGCCAAAAGAATGGTCTGCCGGTTTACCTAAAGGATGTAGCTGATGTTACCCAAAGCTATGAAGATGTAAAAGCATGGGCAACCGCAGGTGGAGAGCGGTCTATCGCAATTGCAATTTTGCGCCAACCAAGCGCCAATACTGTTCAGGTAGTTAATTCTGTTAAAGCCTTGATTCCCCAGTTGCAAAAACAAATGCCTGCATCAATCAAGCTGCAACTTCTGAATGACCGCTCGCTCTCGATTATTGAATCGATTCATGACGTCAACCTGACGCTAGCTTTAACGGTGCTATTAGTTGTCTTAGTCATCTTCTTATTCTTGAAGCATATTTCAGCAACGGTGATTCCATCAATTAGTTTGCCGATCTCACTCATTGGCGCGTTCTTCCTGCTGTACTTCTTGGGCTATAGCCTAGATAACATTTCTTTATTGGGCATTACGCTTGCCGTGGGTCTAGTAGTGGATGATGCGATCGTTGTCCTTGAGAACATCATGCGCTATGTTGAAGAAGGTATGGATCCGCTCAAAGCATCCTTAAAAGGAAGCAAAGAGGTGGGGTTTACGATCGTCTCTATTTCTATTTCATTAGTAGCAGTCTTTATTCCCCTCTTCTTTATGGCAGGTCCTATCGGCCTACTCTTTAGAGAGTTTGCCGTAGTAGTTTCGCTCTCGATTTTGGTGTCGGCACTTGTTTCACTTACTGTCGTGCCAATGTTATGCAGCCGCTTTCTGCCAAAACCAGGACAACACGCTAAGGAATACGCAATTAACAAGAAATTTGATCGCTTCTTTGATTGGATGCTCAAAACGTATATTTATTATTTAGATCTCGCTTTACACAATCGCAAGAAAGTTTTGATCGGGGCATTCGCTAGCTTTGTAATTACGGTCATTCTCTTCATTTACAGTCCTAAAGGCTTTTTCCCTGAAGAGGATATTGGGCAAGTGCTAGCAACTACTGAAGCCTCTGAAGATATCTCTTTCAAAGCAATGCTGGCCTTACAAGATCGAGCTGCGGCATTAGTTGCGGCAGACCCCAATGTCGATAGCTCTATTTCTGTTGTTGGCGGTGGCGCAAGCTCAGGAACCAATACAGGTCGTATTTTTATTATCCTAAAAGATAAAGCGGATCGCCAAAAGATGGCTAAAGTCATGGAGGGTTTACGCGCCAGATTTAGAGAGCTTCCAGGACTCCAGGTCTATATGCGCCCTGTTCAAAATTTACAGCTTGGCGGTAAGAGCAGTAAAAGCCGCTACCAATTTACTCTGCAAAGTGTTGGCTTTGAAGGTGTGAATGAGTGGGCTGACAAACTCATGCAAAAAATGCGTGCTGATCCACTCTTCCGAGATGTTACGAGCGACTCTCAGCTCAAGGGTCTTAATGTCAAAATTGAAATCAATCGCGAAAAGGCAGCTAATGCTGGCGTCACAATTGCCGATATACGCACTGCTCTTTATGATTCCTATGGTGAACGTCAGGTATCGACCATCTACACCCCAGTTAATACCTACTACGCCATCCTTGAAACCGCAGAAGAAGATCGCCAGTATGAAAGCGATTTAAATAAGGTTTTTGTACGTGGTCGAGCAACCGATAAATTGGTTCCCCTTTCAAGCGTGGCTAGCTTTGTGCGTACCGTCGGTCCAACTGCAGTAAACCATCAAGGGCAGATTCCTGCGGTTACCTTGTCGTTTAACTTAGCGCCCGATGTCTTCTTGGGTGATGCTACGAAGAAAATTGAAGCCTATACAAAAGAAATTGGTTTGCCCCCCTCCATCATCACAAGCTATGGCGGAGATGCTGCAGTCTTTAAGGATAATCAATCGGGGCAGATGATTTTAATTCTCTCCGCACTAGGGGTGATTTACATTCTTCTTGGCGTGTTATATGAAAGCTATATCCATCCATTAACGATTTTTGCTGGATTACCTTCTGCCGCAATTGGCGCGCTGTTGGCATTACGAATATTTGGCTTTGAGCTCACCATCATCGCTTCGATCGGTATCTTGCTATTGATTGGTATTGTGAAGAAGAACGCGATTTTGATGATTGACTTCGCCTTAGACGCACAGCGTAACCAGGGCATGACCCCAGAAAAAGCGATTCGCGAAGCTTGTATTTTGCGTTTCCGCCCAATTATGATGACTACTTTTGCAGCCTTGATGGGCGCCCTACCAATTGCATTTGGTATTGGTGCTGGTGCAGAGTTGCGTCAACCACTTGGTATTAGCGTAGCCGGCGGCTTAATCTTCTCGCAGTTCGTCACACTGATCGTCACCCCTGTGATTTATCTCTATCTGGATAAGTACGCCGGTAATGGCCCAATGGAAATCCCTGCCTCTGTACTTGAGGGTACCTAATGCGTCAAGTTATTCTGGATACTGAAACCACTGGATTAAATCCAGCCACTGGCGATCGCATTATTGAAATCGGTTGCGTAGAGATGGTGGGTCGTCGCCTTACTGACCGTACCTTTCATTACTATATCAATCCAGAGCGTGATATTGATGCGGGGGCATTTGCTGTTCACGGTTTATCCCGAGAATTCCTGTCTGACAAACCGATCTTTGCCAACATCATTGAAGAGTTAATTGAATTCGTTGATGGCGCAGAAATCGTGATTCATAACGCAGCCTTTGACTTAGGCTTCTTAGATAATGAATTTACTTTGCTAAAGCGCCCTCCCTTTAGAGGTCTTGCTGCAAAAATCACCGATACATTACTAGATGCACGCCAGATGTTCCCAGGTAAACGCAACTCTTTAGATGCACTGTGCGATCGTTTTGCAATTAGCAATAAACATAGGACTTTGCACGGTGCTTTATTAGATGCGCAACTATTGGCTGAAGTCTATTTGTCTATGACCAGAGGCCAAGAAGACCTCACGATTGATTTGGTGGACTACACCGTTAATACAGACGCAATGGGACACGCCAAAGCCTTGCCAAGCAATCTCAAGCTTTTAAAAGCAAGCGCTCAAGATTGCGAGATTCATGAAAAGCTTTTGGCCGAAATTGCCAAAGCCAGTAAGAGGGACCCCGTTTGGAGCCTAGAAAATCAGTCTGCTAGCTAGAGTGTCTTTGTAAAAGGCTTTCATATAAGCCTTCCAAATCTTTTATGTATTGCTTGGTGTTAAATAAAGGTGTTTGGTAACGATTTTTTTCTAAGCGCTCTTTAAGTTCTTTTAATCGTTCTGGGTGTTGGGCTAATTCAAGGGCTTTGGCTAAATATTCCCCATCAGAGTGGACTATCAGCTCTGGCAATCCTAGAGCGCTTACCTGACTTGCTGCAACCCTGCCTGCAAACGTGTGGCCCAAGATCGTAAGAACTGGAACACCTGCCCAGAGCGCATCCGCAGCAGTTGCATGAGCATTGTAGTTAGGGGTATCCAAAAATAAATCAGCCAAACGCAAACGGCTCAGATGATCAACCCTAGCTGATATACGAGTAGCAAAGACCAATCTAGATGGATCGACTCCGCGCACCTGCGCTTCTTTTTGGAGATTCTCGATCGCCTTGGGTGAGGCTTTGGAAAGCCACAAGACACTACCAGGAACTTGCTTAAGTAACTCCGTCCAAACAGTGAAGATTTCAGGGGAGATCTTATAGGAATTATTAAAGCAAGCAAAGATGAAGCCTGTATCAGGCAGGCCTTGACTTGAACGTGTTGGCAGAACACCAAATTGCGCTGGTGCAATGCTGGTGTCTACTGGAAAGAAAGAATGTGGCAGATAAGCAATCTTCTCGGTGTAATGAGGTTGATCCTCTGGGGGTATTGCCACCTGATCAGCTATGAGGCAATCGTAAAAATCAGCACCGGAAGTCCCAGCATAACCAAGATAGTTAATCTGAATCGGGGCCAAGCGTTTGGAAAACAGTGCTAAACGTCCACCCGCTGTATGCACATTTAAATCAACCACAATATCCAAATTCTCCTTAATCAGCAAATCAGCAGCTTGCGAATCACTCAGATTAAACAAATTACAAGTCTTATCAAAAATATTCAGAAGATTATTTTCAATAGAGTCGCCACAACTTTGGTTTAAAAAATATCCATAAACTTCAAATTGAGTTCGATCATGCCCCCTTATTAAGCTCTCCATTAATATGCCAACAGGGTGATCACAAAAATCAGCTGAAAAATAAGCAAGTTTAATTTTTTGAGCCCCTGTATTTGGCTTTGTAGCAGGAAATGAGGTGGCCCCAGTTAAGCCCTTATCTAAAACAAAAATTTCAGCGCAAAGTTTTTGTAATTGGAGTGAGGCTATTGTTGAGAGTAAATGGAATGGAATTGTGACTTGGGATTTTTTCTCAATCAAATTAAAAAGTAAATTGACTTTAGGGTAGTCAGACTTCCAATTACAAAAACTTTGCTCCCCACTAAGTAGATTCCCAAGCAGATAGGGATGATCTGGCCTTAATGCAAAAGACTTTTTATTGTGCTCTAGAGCCTCCTCATGACGCTTAAGGGCTGTCAATGCATTAGCGCAATTTGATAATGCCTCAGCATAGTTGGGATCCAAATTTAACGCTTGCTGATGGCACGCTAATGCCTCCTCTAGTTGCCCTTGGTAAAAATAAGAGTTTCCCTTATTGGTCCATGTTTCAGGATAGTGAGGGTTAAACGTCAGCGCTTTGTCAAAACTGGCTATTGCTTCAAGTGGTTGCTGAAGGTCGGCCAAAAGATTACCCCGGTTGGACCAAGCCAAGAAATAATCCGGCTGTATTTCTATCGCCCTCTCATAGCAGCTTGACGCCTTATCATATAGCTTTAGCTTTGCGTAAGCAGTTCCCATATCCGTCAATATTTGCGGATTGTTTGGAATCAAGCGTTTGAGCTTTTCAAAGGTTTGAATTGCCTCAGCAAACAAACCTGCCCCGTGTTGTGCTTTAGCTAAGTTAGTGAGAAGTTCAGGATTTTTTGGATCTAACTGCGCAGCCCTAGTGAGTGGTACTACAGCCTCAGCAATACGACCACCCATAGCCATGGCTAAGCCTTGTACTTGGAGGGCAGTCAAGTCTTTGGGATTGATCCGAAGGATAGACTGAGCCATTCGCTCTGCAGGTTCAAGGCGCTGATTCTGAAAGTCCAGCAACATCTGCTGGACTAAGGGTGCATATGGCTGCGCCATCTAAAAAATGACCGAACGATATTAGGTTGCTGCTGCGATGGCTTTACCAAGATCATCGGTCTTTGCTGTTCCACCAACATCAGGCGTCAATGGAGCATGTCCAGGACCAGCAGCTAGGGTTTTTTCAATAGCAGTAAAGATTGCCTTACCAGCCTCTGGATAACCCAAGTGATCCAACATCATTGAGCCACTCCAAATTTGACCAATCGGGTTGGCAATCATCTTGCCATAGATATCTGGCGCAGAACCATGAACTGGTTCGAAGAGTGATGGGAACTTGCCTTCTGGATTAATACTTCCTGATGGGGCAACGGCAATCGTACCGGTACATGCAGGGCCCAAGTCAGACAAAATATCGCCGAACAAATTACTTGCCACGACCACATCAAAACGATCTGGATTCATTACGAAATGAGCTGCCAAGATATCAATGTGATATTTATCAGTCCTGATATCAGCAAACTTCTTAGACATGGCTTGAACACGCTCATCCCAATATGGCATGGTGATCGCGATACCATTGGACTTGGTTGCCGAAGTCAAATGCTTTTTAGGGCGGCTCTGAGCGAGATCAAAAGCGTATTGCAAAATGCGATCGACGCCTTGACGAGTAAAAATGGATTCTTGAATCACAAACTCACGGTCAGTGTCAGGGAACATTTTTCCACCAACGCTTGAGTACTCGCCTTCAGTATTTTCACGAACGACAAAGAAATCAATATCACCAGGCTTGCGATTCGCTAATGGGCAAGGGATGCCAGGCAATAAACGCACTGGACGCAAATTCACATACTGATCAAAACCACGACGGAACTGAATCAAGCTGCCCCACAAAGAAACGTGATCGGGCAAGATGTCTGGCATACCGACTGCACCAAAATAAATGGCGTCGTATTTCATGAGCGTATCGAACCAGTCATCTGGCATCATCTTGCCGTGCTTTAGGTAGTAGTCACAGCTTGCAAAATCAAAATGATCGAATTGCATCCCGATGCCAAACTTGCTACTCGCCGCCTCTAATGCGCGTACGCCCTCAGGCATCACTTCTTTGCCAATACCATCACCGGCGATAACGGCAATCTTGGGGTTTTTAACGATCTTTTGTGCTTTCATAGTGGTTCAGTCTCTTGTATAGATTGTTCTAATGGATTGAGTGATTTTACTAGCTAATCGCTCTGCGAATCTCGTCAGCCCTGGGCTTTTCACCTTGAATTGAGGCGCTATCATGCTCGGTAGTGTTCTCAATGGTTTCGGGAGCGGCCTCCTGCATCCGAATATTGTCTTTTGGGCAAATAGGCGCTCCATAACTGGCCCATTTTTTAAGCAATGTCACCTCATAGCCACATTGCGCACACTTAGCCTTGCTGCGACTGGCATTACTAGGTCTTGGAGGTGGGAACACAATCGCTTGATGTGGGTATGGTCCGAGCTCCTTGCTAATCATCATGAGCTTGACCACCAGCCCTTCAGTGGCATGAGCCATACGCGCCGGACCCTCAAGCCCAACTGTTTGCGCAATTCCTTTGAAATCCTCGCCATGCCCACTAAAGCAATCATCGACAGCATGGCAAAGTTCATGAACCAGGGTATCGAGTAACTGCACTGGATCATCGAGCTTCGGAGAGATAAAGATCTCATTCACGCCGCCGCCAGAACGCTCACGAGGCCAACATTGGCCCAAAGTTGTTCTCGGGCTGCTAGAGGCAGGAAATCCACACGAGACTCGAACCGGTGGGATGGCATAACCAGCCTTTGAAAATACAGGCTCTAGATGTCTTATAGCGTCTTCAAGCCAGGCTTCACGTACAGAATGTTGCTTCATATTGCGTATTTATAGGAGTTATCAAAAAGGTGAATTGCGATCATACGCCACCAAAAGTAGAATGGGCTGATGAAAGATCTGGAAAGCCTTAGTGCATCACAAGCAGCACACGCCCTTGCCAAGAGAGAGATTAAGGCCACAGACCTCCTGCTAGCCTGCCTAGATCGCATTGGCCAGCGAGAAAGTGCTGTTAAAGCCTGGGTTAGCCTCGGTAAAGAAAATGCCCTAGCTCGAGCCAGAGAGCTCGATAAAGGTGCCATTAGAGGGCTTTTACATGGCCTACCAATTGGCGTCAAAGATTTATATGACACCTTTGACCTCCCCTCCTCCTATGGCTCACCAATCTATAGCAATCACTACCCTGCTACTGATGCCGTTTCAGTGGCGTTGATGCGCCAAGCTGGTGGGATCATTCTCGGTAAAACCGTCACCACTGAATTTGCGGCATTTAAGAGTGCTGCCACCTCAAATCCACACAACCCTTTACATACCCCTGGTGGCTCTTCAAGCGGATCCGCAGCAGCTGTTGCTGACTTCATGGTGCCGCTCGCTACTGGCAGCCAAACCGCAGGATCTATTATTCGCCCCGCTTCGTTCTGTGGCGTGGTCGGTTACAAGCCGAGCTTCGGAAAAATCAGTGTGGCTGGCGTCAAAAGCTTATCCCCAATTCAAGATACCTTGGGTTGCTTTGGCAGAAGTATTGGTGATGTTGCTCTGGGTGTAGCTGCTATGAGCGGGGATCATGCGCTTGCAAGAATTGAAGATCTCCACAACAAACCGCGAATTGCAATTTGCAAAACGCCCGATTGGGCAATAGCTCAAAAAGAAACTGCTGCTGCTCTTGCGGTAGCGCGATTTGCCGCAGAAGCGATTTCCAAAGGAAGTGTTGGTGATCTAAAACTTCCTACCTTATTTGATCAATACTCGCAAACTCAAGCGCGCATCATGGCCGCAGAGATGTCACGCAGCCTGACATTTGAACGCTTACGCTTTCCGAAAAAAATCAGTCCGCAACTAGCCAAGCAGTTAAACGATGGTGCAGCGATTTCTTATGAGCAATACACAAAAGATCTATTGCTTAATCAAGAAGCACACGCCGCGATACAACTGATATTTTGTAAAGAACTTGACCTCATCATTGCACCAAGCGCGATTGGTGAAGCGCCCGGATCAAAAGAAACTACCGGAGACCCAATCTTTTGTAGAGGCTGGACATTACTTGGATTACCGTGCATCAATCTCAATATCACCAGCGGGCCCAATGGGATGCCAGTAGGGGTGCAATTGATTGCGGGCCCAGGAAAAGATCATTTCCTATTAAGTGCAGCGAGAGCATTTGCACGCTCGCTGTCCGATCCCGTCACACGGGATCAGGCCTAGCAATTCTAGTTTTAACTGATCACTAATCGAGAGTGATGTGTGCTGATTTAATTGCCTTATTCCAAAATGGCAATTCTTTCTTAAGCAAAACATCTGTTGCGGCAGGCGTCAGATAACGCAATTCAACTCCAGCTGTATCAGCACGCTCTTTAACTTCCGGTAATGCCAAACTCGCTTTCACCGAATCGGTTAACTTAGCAATGACTGGTGCGGGCGTTCCTGCTGGAGCATATAACGCAACCCATGACTCCAACTGGAAACTGGGTAGTCCGGCTTCAGCAGTAGTTGGCACATTGGGCATACCAGGGTGACGCGTCTTACCAGTAACAGCCAATGCTTTGAGCTTGCCACTCTGCACGTGTTGCATTACTGAGGGTGGTGTAGTAATAAATAATTGAACCTGACCAGCAAGCACGTCTTGTACAGCAGGGCCTGAGCCCTTGTAAGGAACGTGAACCATATCGACGCCAGTAATTTGTTTGAAGATTTCTGTGCCAATATGGGATACGGAGCCATTACCCTGAGATGCGTAGTTCAACTTACCAGGATTCGCTTTGGCATAGGCAATAAATTCTTTGAGATTATTAACTGGCACCGATGGATGAACTGCAATCACATTCGTAGAAACTGTCAAAAGCGCAATGGGTGAAAAATCTTTAATCGGATCCCATGGCAATTTATCCATCAATGCAGGGTTGCCAACGTGGTACCCAGAGTACGAGATCAACAAGGTATACCCATCAGGTTTAGCCTTGGCGACATATTGATATGCAGTATTTCCACTGGCGCCCGGCTTGTTATCAACAATCACCGGTTCGCCAATCACCCTCGTTAATGGCTCACTTAATAAACGAGCAGAAGTATCAACTAATCCGCCTGGAGGATTAGGCACTACCAATACGATTGGGTGATCTGGAAAGGTTTGTGCATGCGCAATGCTAAAACACAACACAATCGCAAGTAAGGCGAAAAACTTTTTAATGTTTTGGCTGGTTTTCATATTCATCCTGGTGAATTTGATTTCTGCTGTCTCTATCTCTGCCCAACTTTAACATCGCCAAAGACTGCTTGCGCTTCCCGCGGTAAGCAACGCCAATAGCGCTCATGAGAGCTCACAACACCATCCAAAGCTGCTGCTGCCTCCCAAGCCCAACGAGGCTTGTACAAGAAGGCTCGTGCCAATGCAATTAGATCTGCATCACCGCTCTCTAGAATTGCTTCAGCCTGATGGGGGTCGGTAATGAGTCCAACAGTCATGGTTGGTAAGCCGGATTTATCTTTCACTATCTTGGCAAAAGGCACCTGATAGTTTGGTCCAATCGCAATTTTTTGCTTTGGTGAAATACCACCAGAGGAGATATGCACAAAGTCACAGCCAATAGGTTTTAACTGAGCGGCAAATTCCGCTGTTTCTTCTGGCGTCCAACCACCTTCCATCCAATCACTCGCTGAAATCCGAATGCCTAATACGCCTTGATAGGCGGCGCGCACCGCTTTAAATAATTCCAAAGGAAGGCGGATGCGATTTTCAAATGAACCGCCGTACTCATCAGTGCGTTGATTGGCAATTGGCGATAAAAACTGATGCAATAAATATCCATGAGCCCCGTGCAATTCAATACCATCTATACCAATGCGATCTGCACGTTGGGCGGCCTCTACAAACGCTTGAATCAAACCACTCATCTCTGTTTTAGAGAGTTCATGAGGCAAACGCTCTCCGTCCAATTGCGGGATAGCAGAAGGCGCTTCCATTTCCCAGCCACCTTGATCAACGGCCAGTAGTTGACCTCCGTTCCAAGGTGTTGCACTGGAGGCTTTGCGTCCGGCGTGCGCCAACTGAATAAATACCGGAATTGCGGGCGCTAATTTACGCGCTCGAGTTAATTTATCTTTTAAGGCAACCTCTGTGCGGTCATCCCACAACCCAAGACAGGCAGGAGTAATACGTCCCTCAGGTGTTACGCCAGTCGCTTCAATAATGAATAAAGCAGCACCGCTATTTAGTAAATTACCCCAGTGCATTAAATGCCAATCAGTTGCCTCACCATTGACGGCAGCATATTGGCACATGGGCGCAACCACAATACGATTGGCTAGCTTCAGAGACCCTTTGGGGGAATTAAGGGTGTAACTTGAAAACAATAAACTCATGGAATAGCCTCTTGGATGACTTCTAAATACTAAAAATAGTAGAGAAAAGCTGAAATTCGCTTAAAGCGATAGAATACTTAAAAACTAGAATATACGAGACAACAAAGTTGTGCAGATAGCTCTTCTGAGTGACTTGACTAGACCCTTCAACCCTGAAAACTATTGAATAATTATTATGAATGCACCTCAAGCCTTTGAATCTAAAGAAGATATCGGTCACTATGTTGGCGGTAAGGTAGTTAACCTCAAAGATGGTCGCTTTGCCGATGTCTACAACCCAGCAAAAGGGAAAGTTGCCCGACGTGTTGCACTAGCGAGTCGCAAAGAAGTAGATGAAGTCATAGCGATTGCTCAAACTGCATTTCAAACCTGGAGTCAAACATCCCCATTGCGTCGTGCGCGCATCATGTTTAAGTATCTTGAACTCCTCAATGCTAATCGCGATGCATTAGCCGCCATCATTACCGCTGAACATGGCAAAGTATTTACAGATGCTCAAGGCGAAGTTGTCCGCGGTATTGAAATCGTGGAATTTGCCACTGGCATTCCCGAGCTCCTCAAAGGCGACTACACAGAGCAGGTATCTACCGATATCGATAACTGGGTGATGCGACAACCTTTGGGCGTCGTTGCGGGCGTCACGCCATTTAACTTCCCAGTGATGGTTCCAATGTGGATGTTTCCGGTAGCGATTGCTTGCGGAAACACCTTCATTCTGAAGCCAAGCCCAACTGATCCATCTGCTTCACTATTCATGGCCAAACTTCTCAAAGAAGCTGGTTTGCCTGATGGTGTATTTAACGTCGTGCAAGGTGATAAAGAGGCAGTTGATGCTTTGATCGAAAATCCAGATGTCAAAGCGGTTAGCTTCGTGGGTTCAACTCCCATTGCGAATTACATTTATGAGCGCTGTGCTCACTTTGGCAAACGCTCCCAAGCTCTTGGCGGCGCTAAGAACCATATGGTCATCATGCCCGATGCTGATATGGATAAAGCGATCGATGCATTGATTGGTGCAGCCTATGGCTCGGCTGGTGAGCGCTGTATGGCGATATCAGTTGCGGTCTTGGTTGGTGATGCGGCTGACAAGATCATGCCTAAACTGATTGAGCGCACCAAAACTTTGAAGATCAAGAATGGTATGGAGCTGGATGCAGAGATGGGTCCGATTGTGAGCAAAGCAGCGCTCGAGCGTATTACTGGCTACATCGAAAGTGGTGTTGCCTCTGGCGCCAAGTTGTTAGTAGATGGTCGCTGCCTAAAAGTATCAGGTCTTGAAGATGGCTTTTTCATCGGCGGCACCCTATTTGACAATGTCACTCCAGATATGAAGATCTACTTAGAGGAAATTTTTGGGCCGGTACTATCTTGCTTACGCGTTGCGAACTTTACTGAGGCCTTAAACCTGGTGAACTCTTGTGATTTTGGTAATGGTGTCGCCTGCTTTACTAGTGATGGCAATATCGCCCGTGAATTTTCTCGTCGAGTTCAAGTGGGTATGGTTGGTATCAACGTGCCAATTCCAGTGCCAATGGCTTGGCATGGTTTTGGTGGTTGGAAGAAATCGCTCTTTGGCGACATGCATGCCTACGGTAAAGAAGGTGTTCGCTTCTACACTAAGCAAAAGAGTGTGATGCAACGCTGGCCTGAAAGTATTGCTAAGGGCGCAGAGTTTGTGATGCCGACATCTAAGTAATAACTTCAGCAGTTAATAAAACTGGGGACGAAAGTCCCCAGTTTTTTGTGCTTAAACTGATGCTTAAGGCTTGGAATTTAAGAATTCAATCACTGCTTTATTAAATACCTCAGGCACCTCAACATGTGGAACATGACCAACGTTATCAATTGGCACAAGCTTGGCATTCGGGATAGATGCAGCAGCTTTACGGCCTAGCTCGGGAAAATTACCGAGCGATTTCACTGCCTCTGGTGGTGCAAAACGACGCCCAAAAACTGTGCGATCTTTTTGACCAATGACTAACAAGACCGGCATCTTCAATTGCGGAAAATCATTCACTACCGGCTTTTCGGCAATCATTTGATAGGTTAGGACCGAGGTTCGGGCATATGCGGGATAGTCCGGGCCCTTTTGGACTCTGACATACACCTCTACGAACTGTTCATAAGTAGGTTGCCAATTCGGAAAGTAACTTTGCAAGAACTTGCGATAGCTTGCTTCCGTTTGAGACACTTCTAGTTTCAATAAATTGTCATTCTGCTGTGGAGGAATGTCTTTGCTGTAATCCTCGAGACCCAATGGATTCTCTAGCACCAGCTTACGAACCGTTTGTGGATATAAACGCGCAAAGCGCACTCCCACCATACCACCCATCGAATTGGCAATCACTGCAACTTGCTTGATTTTCAAAGATGTTAGTAAAGTCTGGGTATTAGCCGCGAGATCATCAAAGTGGTATTGCACATCTGGCTTAGAGGATTTACCAAAACCAATCTGATCTGGTGCTATCACGCGATAACCCGCCTGAGTTAATGCTGGGATAGTGAACTTCCAGTAGTCACTAGAAAAATTCTTGCCATGAAAAAGCAATACCGCGCCCTTCTGCTTGTCTTGCGCAGGCACATCCATATACATCATGCTAGCTGACTGGCCTTGCAAACTCGTTTTGAATTCTTTTAATGGATAGGGATAGGGCCAAGTACTTAAACGCAAGTCCAATGGTGCAGCATTGGTATAGAGACTGGGGCTGAGAATTTGGACGGGCACAACAGTAGACTGTTCGGCTGATGTGCAAGCTGACAGCAATACTGCACCAGCACACGCAAAAAATAGCCTCTTGAATATGACACTCATCTTTAGATGATCTTTGTCTTTAAAGAGGGTAAGCCATCAACGCTACCTTCAAGCACATCACCTTTTTTTACCGGCCCTACGCCAGCAGGCGTGCCGGAGAAAATCAAATCACCAGGCTCTAGAGTAAACAAGGTAGATAAGTACGCAATCGTGTCAGGCACATTCCAGATCAACTGATTGAGATCACCCTCTTGACGCAGTTCACCATTTACTAGGAGCTTGACGCTGCCTTTGCTTGGATGACCGCACTGATCTACAGGGGTTAACGAGCCACAAGGAGCAGATTGATCAAATGCCTTGCCAGTATCCCAGGGACGCCCCATTTTCTTGGCCTCACCCTGCAAGTCACGACGCGTCATATCCAGGCCAACGCCATAACCATAAACATGGTCGAGCGCCTTATCAGCAGGAATATTTTTTCCGCCCTTGCCGATAGCGACAACCATTTCAACCTCATGATGCACATCACTTGACAGACTTGGATAAGCCATATCCCTGCCATCAGTCACGATCGCAGTTGCTGGTTTCATAAAAAAGAATGGTGGTTCACGATCTGGATCATGACCCATTTCGCGAGCATGGTCAGCATAGTTTCGGCCAACACAATAGATGCGATTGACTGCAAAACGACGAGCATCACCCGCAACTGGCAATGTTGGCACTACTGGTGGATCGATTACATATACTGAACTCATGATTAACCTTTCAATGGGAGATTTTCTTAACTACTAACTGTCTAAAACTGGATGTTATACGTTACTTGGCCGATTCTTTAGCGATAGGATTTTTCAAAATACCAATGCCTTCAATCTCAATTTCAACTGTATCCTCTGATTGCATAAATACTGGGGGAGTTCTAGCGTAACCTACACCAGCAGGTGTCCCAGTAATCACTACATCGCCAGGTTCCAAAGTCATCACTTCGGAGATCAAAATCAAGATCTCGACAACGCCCCACAAAAAATGCTCAGTATTGCTGTCTTGCATAATCTTGCCATTGAGGCGCGACTGTATGCGCAAACCATGAGCAGCTTCTGGTAATTCATCAGGAGTCACTAAACAGGGCCCAAAACTACCCGTTTGGTCAAAGTTTTTACCAATAGTCCACTGAGTGGATTTACGCTGATAGTCACGCATACTGCCGTCATTAAAAATACTGTAGCCAGCAACAGCTTCTAATGCATTCTCTTTGGTCAATCGATGGCATCGTTTACCGATCACGAAGGCCAACTCGGCTTCGTAATCTAGCTTATCCGAAACTGGCGGAATAATCATGGGATGTTGATGACCCAACAATGAGCTTGGCACTCTCATGAAAAAAGATGGGTAATCTGGACGAGCATGGCCACCCTCTCTAGCGTGGTCTGCATAGTTGAGGCCCATGCAAACAATTTTTTCTGGTTTTGGAATGACTGGCGCAAAGGCAATGCCATCGGCTGACTTCCAAGGAAGGTTTACTTGTGTCTCAATCTCTTTAGCACGCTTCATCAATGGTGGGGATGCAATGATCTCAAGCAAGGTAGCGGGGAAATTAGTATCCACCTCTGAAAGTGTCATCCATTCCTTTTGACTTACGTCTTTAAAAATACCAACGCAAGTTTCTTGCTTGTTTGATGGGTTTGGGTAATAAGTAAATAAACGCATTTAAAGCCTTTCTGCTGTCTCTTAGTTTCTTCTCTTTCTTTATTTTTTCTCTTTACTTCTTCTCTCTATTTTTTGCGACACGTATCCTGTAATTTCAAAACTAAGATGCTCAGTGCCAAAGCAAATGTCAGGGCATTGGCCAGAACGAGAGGCCACTTTTCAATAATGAGCCCGTAAATCAGCCACAAACCAACGCCTACCGTGAATAAACTATACATACCTAGCGAGATGCCAGACAAATCTCGACTGCGCCAAGATTGGATCGCCTGAGGCAAAAAAGCAATCGTGGTCAAAAAGGCTGCGCAGTAGCCAATGAGTTCGATGTGATAAGCCTCAAGATCCATGCTTTTATTGTAGTTATTTGCCACATGAAATCCTTGATCTAAGGCAGGTTGAATAAATAGGTCAAAAAATGCGTCCATAATAGGATTTCTAGACCGACCTAAAACAATTACTAAAAGAGATTATGAGACTAACAACATCTAAACTGCTGGGCTTTGGCCTGATCTTGATGGCTTTTGCCAGCCTTCCAAAGGCACAGACTGCAGCCATCAAGGCCTATCCAGATAAACAGGTTCGCTTGGTGATCCCCTTTCCCCCGGGTGGAGCTACTGATGTTATTGGTCGCATCATGGCTCAAGAATTGTCCAAGTCTTTAAATCAACAAGTTGTGGCAGACAATCGAGCGGGTGATAGCGGCAACATTGGGGCCGATATCGTTGCCAAATCCCCGGCCGACGGTTATACCTTGTTGCTAGGTGCTCTCACCTCGCATGCTATCAATGCTAACCTTGAAAAGAACAGTATTAAGTACGACCTAGAGAAAGACTTCACGCCGGTAGCAGTGGTTGGCGTAGTGCCTCTTGTTTTTGTGGTGAACCCATCTGTTCCCGTCAAAAATATGAAAGAGTTTATTGCGTATGCCAAAGCCAATCCAGGCAAGCTCACCTTTGCCTCATCTGGTGCCGGCGCTCCCCAACGCCTTGCTATGGAAATGTTCCGCTTTCAATTGGGTCTAGATTTACTCCATGTCCCATACAAGGGTAGCGGTCCCGCTATGACAGATCTTGTCGGTGGACAAGTGCTAAGTATGTCCGAAACCGTTCCTGCGTCCCTACCGTTTATTCAATCGGGTCAGTTAAGGCCTCTTGCTGTAACAACCGCAAAACGCATAAGCCAACTACCAGACGTACCAACTGTCACTCAGGCTACAGGTTTGCCCAATTTTGATGTTGTTAGCATGTTTGGTATCGAGGCGCCGGCCGGAACGCCCAAGTCCATCGTAGATAAGCTTAGCTCTTATATCAAAATCATCCTACAACGCCCCGATGTTCAAGAGCGTATGTTGGCTGCAGGCGTTTACGTGAACTACCTATCACCAGCTGACTCAGCAAAACGAATTTCTCGTGAGCTTAATATGTGGGCAAAGGTTATTAAGGATGCAAAAGTTCAGGCCGATTAATTAGTTAAACGGCTCGATTGTTGCAGCAACAAAAAAAGGCCAATAAATTCTTATTGGCCTTTTAGTTTTTATAACTCGATCAAGAGTTAATCTGGAAAATTATTCCTTCTCGATCTTCGCCTGAGTAGCTACCTGCTCCCACTTCTTTTTCTCTGCAGCAATAAACAGTTTTGTATTAGCAGGGGTGTCACCTACCGACCAGCCGCCTAAGTCTTTCCAGCGTTGCTTAATCTCTGGTGTTTCTAGAGATTTCTTGACTGCCGCATAAAGTTTGTCGATCACTGGCTTAGTTGTACCCACAGGAACAAATAAACCAAACCAAGCTGTCACTTCAAAGTTAGGAAACCCTGATTGCATCATGGTTGGGACGTCAGGCAGTTCAGCTACACGAGTCTTACTAGTTACCGCCAAGGCTCTTAATTTCCCAGCTTTAATGTATTGCATTGAGCTTGGTAGGTTATCGACCATCATATTGACTTGTCCGGCCAATAAATCAGCCAGTGCAGGACCAGCTCCCTTGTATGGAACATGAAAGATATCGATGCCAGCTTGGACGCGAAGTAATTCACCGGACATGTGGATGGACTGGCCACGACCCGATGATGCAAAGGAATACTTACCAGGATTGGCCTTAGCCATGGCAATCAACTCGGCCACTGTCCTTGCTGGAAAATCTGCATTCACCACCAAAACATTTGGGGTAGCCAGCACAACGGTAATTGGCTCCATATCTTCAACCTTATAAGGAAGAGATTTATATAGGCTGTAGTTAATTGCATTAGTACCGATATTGCCCATAGCCATGGTGTAGCCATCCGCAGGAGCGGTAATCAAAGCTTGCAGGCCAATAATGCCTGCACCGCCCGCTTTATTTTCTACAACCACTGTTTGGCCAAGTTCTTTTGACAGAACGTCTGAAAGTTGACGGGTCGCAATATCAGTTGTTCCACCAGGCGCTGCGGTCACGATAATCCTTAAAGGCTTATTAGGAAATGGATCGGCTGCATTCGCGCAAGATGAAATAGCAATGATTGCTGCAGTTGCAGTAAAAAGGATGCCGCATACTTTATTAAATGGATGCTGTCGAACCATGTCTATCTCCAGTATTTATAAATCTATTTTTATAGGAATGAGGAATCCGCTACTACTGATATTAAACAATTAATTACCATGGAGAAAGATTTTCGTACCTCGATAACCCTAGCAAAGCTTAAGGCAATGGTACTGAAAAGATGGCTTTGAGTGTCAGTGAATCCGTGCTATTTGAAAAGCCCTTACCAACGCCTGCCTGAAAGGATATGGGCTTACCATCGTAGTACATCATCAAAAAACCTAATTGCTGAGTATTTTGGTAATTAATTGGTTGATTAATTTGATTTAGATTTGAATAGTACTCAACGCCCAAGGCGAGCTCGGGGGTTACCTCTCGGGAGAGGCGAGTAGCGCTTGAAAAATATGGGGCTTGATGCACATAAGGTTGAGATAGCGGAATGTCCACAATCGGATTAAATGAGATCAACCATTCGTCAATGTGCTTGCCAATAATAAAACGTATTTCTGCGTTATAGCGCGACTCATCAAATTGCGGCTGTACATTAGCCACCTCAAGATTGGCGCCCGCGAAGAAACTATCACCCTTATCCTCTCGCATTGGCAACCATTTCATTCGCAGCTTAGTAGCTGCGTACTGAAATTTATTGTCGTAATTGACGTAAGAGATATAGAGTCCCGCCTCAAGATCGTGACCTAAACCATAAGCAAACTCTGGTGTCACACGAACACCATTATTGTTCATGACTTCGCCAGGATAACTTGGGGTCTGGACTCCTCTCGGTGTGCTATTTAAATGCAGCTCAAGGCTTGACTCACCTTTGGCGTTAATCTCGTCATCGTAGACTTGAATTTCATCCTGCAACACTGCATGAGCAATGAAGGGTGTCAAAGCCAAACTGGCTATGAAGAGGATTCGAAGGAAACATCTTTGCATCAACATGATGCAAGAGTTTAGCAATGATTAAGGTTTCTTGACGCGCTCACTCCAAAGCTGCCATGGGCGGCCAATAGTCTTCTCGATAGTCTCTTGGGAGATAGTGGCTTCTGCCGGGGTGAGATATTGAATATTGCCCATCTTCATAGCCTCTGCCTGAATGCTGGCATTCTGAATGGCGTAGACCGATCGAAAGACGACCTTCTTAATCGAGTCAGCTCCCGCAGCATAACCATGACCACGCATCAGAACAAAATACTGCAAACCCATGGTTTTTGATAAAGCATCGCCCAAATCATTATTGCTAATAAACATGTCTGTATCAGGACTAGGCTTAGCAAAATTACGGATCTCAAATATCGGCGCACCCTCACCTAAGAATGCACTCATGTGATACACCGGCTTCAAGGTAGTGCCTGTCATACCAAAAGGTAAGATTGGTGATGCATGACCATGAATCACTGAATTAATATCAGGACGATTACGCAAAATCCCACTATGAATAAAGCGCTCCCCATAGGCGGTGCGAGTATCTCCATTGAGTGCTTTGCCATTCATATCAAACTCAATAATGTCCTCAACGGTTACGACCGATGGAGCAACGCTTCTAGCTAAGAAGAAGGTATTTGGATTGCTAGGATTACGAACGCTAATATGGCCATAGCCATCAACGACATTCTGGTCA
>CAIMOW010000074.1 GCA_903843235.1 uncultured beta proteobacterium
ATACTGTAAAAAGGGCGCTTCTTAGAACCGCCGCGTGCTAGTCGAATGACGACCATAGTTATTCCTTAAAATCTAAAATTAAAAACAGGTTGATTACAACCCAATGAAATTTCTACAAAAATCTTGGGCTCCAGCCGACTGGGCATATGAATAAAACAAATGCACGGTATAGCGGAAAACCTCATATTCTAGACGAAAACCCCTACTTATTCCACCTATTTCAAGCCCTAACTCAGTAGAATAGCTAACTCAAGGTGATAAAAATTGATTAAAAAACAACGAGTTAGATAAATATGCCCTTCAAAAATAACCTCCCTAGTTCGTTCAGAAGCAGCTTAAATCGACCATTTCTGGCAATTTTCTGCCTAGGTTTAAGTCTTTTGACTGCTTGTGCCAATGTCATCCCCCCTTGCGGAGCTAAGATCAGCCCCCCGACTCGAGAACTTAAAAATACCCAGTGGGAACTCATTCGCTGGAATCTGACCCCTAATGTCAATGGTGAAGTGCGCGCGAGGCAAATCCCGCAGGGCGAGAGTAGTAACCCCATCCAAATCGCATTTGATACTAATGGTGAGCGTCTTAGCGGCTCTACAGGCTGCAATCGATTCACTGCTCAAATTAGCGAAGATGAACGCGGCTTCACCTTAGAAAAAATCACCAGTACTAAGATGGCCTGCAGTCCACAACGTATGGAATTAGAGAATGACTTTCTCTATGAACTCAACGATTACCGCACGATTGTTCGTGATGGCGATCGACTCCTGATTATTGGTCGCGATCGTGAAGTGCTTAGCTTTGCGCAACGTGATGTTAATGAGAAATCATCGAATAAAAATAAATAATCTCAAAGGTTTTAATGAAACGTTCTAAATTTATTTTCTGCGCACTAGGAATACTCTTTCCAGGCACAGGTTTTAACTGCTTCTACCTACTAGGCTTTAAATCTTTTTGGGCATGGGCTCAATTATTTTCTTTGATTGGCGGTATTGGTGGCTGGCTCCTCTTGAGGGCCGCACACTTTCATTCTGCGCCCGGCTGGGTTTTATTGACCTTGGGCTTTATTGCTATGGAGGCTAGTTGGTTAACCACCATTGCATTAGGTTTACGCGCAGATGAAAGGTGGGACACGCAATTTAATCCTGCAGGTAAAACGAAGTCAGGATGGCCAGCAATACTCACTGTCATTTTTTCACTGGTGTTTGGCGCTGGAGTGATGATGACCTTCTTAGCTGTTTCCTTTGAGCAATTTTTTATCTCTCAAATTGCAGCAGCAAAAAAGCTATCCCAGTAATGCAGATAGCTTAATAAAAAACTTATTGAAGGGCTTAGAACTGCTCTGCTTCTAATGCATTGGTGGAGTGGCCACTTTCCACAATAGAAGTAGCTAAGGCCTGCGCTTGAGGCAATAAGTTCTCAGCAAAGAAACGTGCAGTAGTGATCTTGGCATCATAAAAACTTGGGTCGCTAGAACGCAAGCCTTCGGCAGCTAGAAGCGCACGAGCCATTTGCCATGCGCCTAAAACTAATCCACACAAACGCAGATAAGCAAAACTACCTGCGTAGACGGCTTTCACTTCTGTTTTGGCATTGGCCAAGATATAAGCAACGGAAGCCTCAAAGGCTTCACGTGCGGGGGTTAATTGTTTAAGAACAGCTTTAGCATCGGCGCTACCAGCAGATACCAGATCCTTTTCTGTCTGCTTGATTTTTCCAATCAAGACTTGAGCGGTTACCCCGCCATCACGGACAGTTTTTCTACCAACCAAATCATTTGCTTGAATCGCTGTCGTGCCTTCATAAATTGTCAAAATGCGCGCATCACGATAGTACTGGGCTGCACCAGTCTCTTCAATGAAGCCCATGCCGCCATGCACTTGAACCCCTAGGCTGGCAACGTCAATCGACATTTCCGTAGAAAAACCTTTCACGATAGGGACTAAGAATTCGTAAATAGCCTGACTTCCTTTGCGCGCAGCCTCATCAGGTGCTGCATGTTGTGCGTCATACTCAGCAGCGGCGTAATACGCTAATGCTCTAGAGGCCTCAACGTAGGCGCGCATCGTCATCAACATCCGCTTTACATCAGGTTGATGAATAATCGCCACAGGACCAGGGGAGCCACCGAGATCACGACTTTGTACCCGATCTTTAGCGTATCGCACAGCCTTTTGATAAGCACGCTCAGCAATAGCAACGCCTTGCATACCAACCGCAAAACGTGCAGCATTCATCATCACAAACATATACTCGAGGCCACGATTTTCTTCGCCTACTAAATAACCAATAGCGCCGCCATGATCTCCAAATTGCAACACAGCAGTTGGACTCGCCTTGATACCCAACTTGTGTTCAATGGAAACACAATAAGCATCATTTCGCTCACCCAAAGATCCATCCTGATTAACTAAGAATTTAGGTACAACAAACAAAGAGATGCCCTTTACACCCTCGGGTGCATCTGGGGTTCGAGCCAATACGAGATGGATAATATTCTTTGCCATATCGTGGTCGCCATAGGTGATATAAATTTTGGTGCCAAAAATTTTATAAGTGCCATCATCCTGCGGCACAGCACGTGAACGGACCATTGCTAAGTCAGAACCCGCTTGCGGCTCTGTGAGATTCATAGTTCCAGTCCACTCACCAGAAACCATTTTTGGAATATACGTTTCCTGTAATTCTGGGCTGGCAGCTGTTAACAAAGCTTCAATCGCGCCATCAGTTAAGAGGGGGCATAAAGCAAAAGAAAGATTAGCGGCATTCACCATCTCTAGACATGCGGTAGAAATTAACTTTGGCAAGCCTTGACCGCCAAATTCAGCCGGATGAATAACACCCTGCCAGCCTGCGGCTCCATATTGCTCAAACGCTTCTTTAAAGCCGGGAGTTGTATAAACTTTCCCATCACGTAAGGCACTAGGATTTTGATCGCCAGGCCAATTGAGAGGTGCTACTACATCTTGATTGAATTTAGCAGCCTCTTCTAGAATAGCTGGCGCCAAATCAACATCAGCACCAACTTCGACATATTGAGGATAGGCAACAACATCTGATAGGCCTGCTAACTCATTCATCACAAACAGCATGTCTTTTACTGGGGCTACGTAGGGCATTTCAACTCCTCTTTATGCAAATTGAATAACTTGATGAATATATTTCCAACCTACCCCAGCGCTTTAGTTAACTCTGGCACTGCCGTAAACAAGTCAGCTACTAGGCCATAGTCAGCCACACTAAAGATCGGTGCTTCTGGGTCTTTGTTAATGGCGACGATCACTTTAGAGTCTTTCATACCGG
>CAIMOW010000075.1 GCA_903843235.1 uncultured beta proteobacterium
AGCTAATAGCCAATATTATGCCCCCAAGAGCACTGTATTAGCCTAGTTCAACTGGTTCATCGGCAAACTTAGTCCATAAATGGACCCCAAGATGGCTGACGTACATCAGACCCTGGGATGCTCAGTACCTGCTTGGAATTCCCATCTACCGAGACGGCAGCAAGTACTCGTTTGCCATTGACCTTGGTGGAATAGAGCACATAGCGACCATTGGCCGCAAAAGAGGGCGACTCATCACTAGAGCCATCAGTGAGCGCTTGAGAGTCTCCGGTGGCTAAATTGAGGATGTAAAGTCTAAAAGCTCCGCCAATGTTGGCAATGTAAGCCAAATATTTTCCATCTGGTGAAATGCGTGGGGATGTTACAAACCCTTGCTTGTAGGTCATGCGTTTGACACCTTCCGCTTGCTCACCATCGGCGCTCATGCGATAGATCTGAGGATTGCCCCCACGATCGCTGGTGAAATAAATGTAGTGGCCATCAGGCGAGTATTGAGGTTCGGTATCAATTGTGCTGCCACGGGTTAAACGGTGTAAACCAGTTCCATCAGCATTGATGCCGTAGATTTGGGTATTACCATCGCGCGATAAAGACACAGCAAGTTTTCTGCCATCTATTGACCATGCTGGCGCACTGTTATTCCCCTTTTGGTTTGACAGCGCAATGCGACGACCTGTTGCTAGCTCATGAACATAGATCACAGGTTTGCGATCCTCAAAAGAAACATACGCCACCTTCTTGCCATCTGGCGACCATGATGGGGAGATGATTGGCTCTGAGCTGTTCATCGCATTGCGAATGTTTTGTCCATCTGCATCCGAAATCACTAAGCGATAACGCTTACCTTCCTTAATCACATAGGAAAGTCGCGTGGAGAACACACCGCGTTCACCAAGTAATTTGAAGATGATGTCATCCGCAATTTTATGGGCTACTGCGCGTAAATTATCCGCGCTGGAGTTGAGGTTTAAGCCGCCAAGACTTTGACTCTTGCGAATATCAAACAATTTGTAATGAATCTCAAATTGAGCTCCGCCGGTTTGCACAACAGAGCCTACTGCTAGGGCATCTGCACCGCGTGCAGCCCAGGATTTGTAGTTTGGTGTGCCTTCGTCGCTTTCGCTCGCATTGCCATTCTCAGTATTTTTAAAGTAACCACTACGGGCTAAATCTTGGCGAATGATTTCAGTAACACTGGTCGGTAGCTTATTTTCATCTTTAAAGCGCATGACAGCGATGGGGTAAAGAGATTGGCCTACGCCAGTGATTTCAATATTCATTTGCGCTAATGCTGAGCTCATAAAGCTAAAACAACCAAGGCAGCCAAACATCAACACCAATAGGCTGCGTGAGAATAATTTCTTGGTAAATAACAGCATGCTCTAGTCCTTGGGTTTAAAGGTCAGTTTTACTTCGCGTTGTGGAATTTTGCCATTGTCATCCTTTGGCAAACTTTCAGCACGAGTGAGTGCTAGCAATACTGCGCGATCCCAGCCGGTATTACCGCTTGAACTCAGAATACTGGTACTCAAAATTGCGCCATCAGGGGCTAGATCAACTTTAACCACTGTAGCTGGATTACCACTGATAGATTCAGGATTAAAGACAATCAGTGGTTTTACTTTTTTGACTACCTTATCTGTCCAGCCCGGAGGCGCATTGCCACCACCGCCAACACCACTACCAGTTGTTCCGCCGCTTCCACCTTCAGCACCTGCTGCCGCGCGCAGACGCGCCAACTGATCTGCACGAACTTTTTCTGCTGCGGCATTGGCTTTAACTTCTGCGGGTGAAGGCGCTTTTGGAGCTTCTGCTTTTTTAGGAACCTCTTTGGGTGGTGTGACCTTCGCTGGGGGGGGAGGCTTGGGCACTTCTTTCATCACTTCTTTTTTCGAAGGCTCTTGCTCAAGCTTCTTTTTCTTGACTGCAATATCTGCAGCCTCTTCTTTGACTTCAGTCTTGAGTTCGGGTTCTTTTGGTGTTTCTACTGGTTGGCTTACATCCCATAGCTCTACTTCAACACCAGAAGGCGTGCTGTTATTCCAGCTAATGCCAATCATTAAAAATGCGAGTAAGCCAAGATGTGCTGCAAGCGAATAGGTAAAAGCACGTTTATTACTTGCTTTACTTTTTCGAGTATTTCGCAAGAATGGCATCTGCCGGAGTTGCGCGCTGGTCATGAAATGAAAATAATGGATTCGTGATGAACGTGAATGGTATTGGCTGCCAATGTATTTATTGACTCTTTACCGCTAGACCAACTCGCTTGACGCCATTCTCTTTAAGCTTGGACATCACTTCCATTACCACTTCATATTTGATGGATTTGTCAGCAGCGAGCACAACAGGTTGCTCAGCAGATTTTTCTGCTTGCGTACGAGCAAAAGCACCAAGTTCAAATTTATTCAAAGTTTGAACAGGCTCACCATCTTTGCGCACAATGACATTCTCATTAGCATCGATGGTTAAGAAAACGGGTGGCAGAGATTGTACTTTTGCGCCACCAACCGTTGGCAGATTGACAACACCAGGATTAACCATGGGCGCAGTAACCATAAAGATCACTAGCAATACCAACATCACATCAATGTAGGGAACCACATTAATGTCGGAGATCACCCGGCGTTTGCGTGAACTTCTTAGGGATGAAGATGAGCCAGCCATGTTTATCTACCCGTACCTTGGCGTTGCAAGATATTGGTGAATTCTTCAATGAAAGTTTCAAAACGAATGGAGAGGCGATCTACGTCAGTAGCGTTGCGGTTGTAGGCCACCACAGCAGGAATCGCCGCAAACAGGCCAATCGCCGTTGCTACGAGTGCTTCTGCAATGCCTGGAGCTACTGCTGACAAGGTGGCGTTTTGGACGTTGGCTAGGCCGCGAAAGGCATGCATGATGCCCCAAACGGTGCCAAAAAGGCCGATATAAGGGGAAACTGAACCTACTGAGGCTAAGAAAGGGAGATTGGCCTCTAGGATGTCCATTTCGCGCTGGTAAGTTGCCTTCATAGCGCGACGGGCAGCGTCGATTTCACGTAATTTCATGAATTCCTGCATGCCTGCTTCAAAAATATGCTCTAAAACAGCGCTACTGCTCTTATTGCGTAATGACGCATCGAGTAGGGTATTTAGATCCCCACCAGACCAAAAGTCACGCTCAAAGCGCTCGGTGTCATTGCGAACGCCCCTGAGAACGGCGCCTTTTTTGAAAATAATGGTCCAGGAGGCAATAGACATACCGAGTAATAGCAACATGACTAGTTGGACTAATAGGCTGGCATTGAGGACTAGGGAGAGGAATGAGAGGTCTTGGGTAGGATTCATGGGGGATTTTGTATGATGTAGGTTGATTTTACTTATGCAATCCAACTTATTCAGGATTATCACCATGTTTGACCGTCAAAACACTTTAGCCAAAACCGACCCTGCGCTCTGGGCAGCGATTCAGAATGAAAATAAGCGCCAAGAAGACCATATTGAGCTTATTGCATCTGAAAACTACACCTCCCCAGCCGTCATGGAGGCCCAAGGCTCCCAGTTGACCAATAAGTATGCAGAAGGCTATCCCGGCAGGCGTTATTACGGTGGTTGTGAATTTGTGGATGTGGCTGAGCAATTGGCGATAGATCGTGTCAAAGCCCTTTTTGGCGCTGAAGCTGCAAATGTTCAGCCTCATTGTGGTGCCTCTGCCAATCAAGCAGTTTTCTTGGCTTTTTTAAAACCAGGCGATACCTTTATGGGTATGAGCTTGGCTGAAGGGGGTCACCTGACCCACGGTATGGCATTAAATATGAGTGGCAAGTGGTTTAACCCGATTGCTTACGGTTTAGACAAAAATGAAGAAATTGATTACGAGCAAATGGAACGTTTGGCTCGTGAGCACAAACCAAAACTGATCATTGCTGGTGCATCTGCTTATTCATTAAAAATTGATTTTGAACGGATCGGAAAGTTAGCTAAAGAGGTTGGCGCCATTTTTATGGTGGACATGGCTCACTATGCCGGTCTCGTAGCCGCAGGTGTTTATCCAAACCCAGTGCCACATGCTGATATCGTCACTTCCACGACGCACAAGAGTTTGCGCGGCCCACGTGGCGGCATTATCTTGATGAAGGCAGAGCATGAGAAAGCCATTAACTCTGCTGTTTTCCCGGGCTTACAAGGCGGGCCATTAATGCATGTGATTGCTGCGAAAGCGGTTGCATTTAAAGAGGCGCAAGAGCCAGGCTTTAAGGACTACCAAAAGCAAGTAGTGGCTAATGCCAAAGCGCTTGCACAGACTTTGATTGAACGTGGTTTACGCATCGTTTCTGGTGGCACTGATTCACATGTGATGTTGGTGGATTTGCGTGCCAAAAAAATGACTGGTAAAGAGGCGGAGCGAGTTTTGGGCGAGGCACACATCACTTGTAATAAGAACGGCAT
>CAIMOW010000076.1 GCA_903843235.1 uncultured beta proteobacterium
GCGCTTAAGCGAGCAATTTCTTCTTGCTCAATTTTTTCAATCAAATTCATTTTCAATCCTTAAACATCTTGTCAGCGTTTAATCCCGAGATATAAATCAACGGACCAGACAGAGGATGTAGTTAAATCAATTTCACTAAACCAAAATACAAACTTTTTATTCAACCCTGAGATTAATCACAGTGTACGAAGAAATTGCTCATCTTCTTGGGTTAGCAACCCTTTGGTTCGAGCGGATTCAATTAAATCCGGCCTTAACCTTAACGTCAGCTCTAAAGACTTCTGCCGACGCCAATCCATTATTTTAGCGTGATGTCCGCCTAAAAGCACGTCTGGAACAGATAAATTTTCATATATTTCAGGACGAGTGTAGTGTGGATGGTCCAAAAGGCCATTCATGAAGCTATCTTGGACAGCAGAATCATCATCCCCGAGAGCGCCTGGGATGAGCCGTATAACCGAATCCATCATCGCCATAGCAGGTAATTCGCCCCCAGAAACCACAAAATCACCGATAGAAAGCTGTAAATCGACGTTCCGATCTGCAAAACGTTGGTCAATAGCCTCATATCGACCACAAATAAAGCTAATGTTGCCGTAATGGAGGATATCTGTCGCTATCTTTTGCGAAAACCTCTCCCCTTGGGGTGCCAAAAGGCAAATTGGGCCAGATTGAATGTGTTCCGCTTGATGAGACGCCTTAAGGGCGCTCACCGTATCTTCTAGTGGCCTAACCATCATGACCATGCCAGGGCCGCCGCCATAGGCGCGATCATCTACAGTTTTGCGGGGATCGCTGCAATAGTCTCGGGGATTCCAAAGTTTGACACTGACTAAGCCTTTTTCACAAGCGCGCCCTGTAACCCCCCACTGCGTTAAAGCTGAGAACATTTCTGGAAATAGGGTTACAACATCAAAGCGCATAGTGAAATAAAAAGTATTAGCTAACGTATTGGACAAACTACCAGTCAGATTGCCAATCTAGGGTAATGGATTTATTGGGCAAGTCCACACTTTGCACCACTTCCTTAACAAACGGTACAAGTTGCTTAACTATCTTGCTTGCAGAATCTCCAATAGCAATGACGCCATGGGCGCCATTCTCGGTAACATCTAAAACCTCACCCAAATGTTCGCCCTGGAGATTGTTTGCTTGGCAACCAATTAAATCTACCCAGTAATAAGTATCTTTGTCTGCTTTGGGAAAATCATCCCGCCCAACTAAAATGCGGGCACCCTTTAATGCATGAGCTTGATCTCGGTCTGTGACGCCATCTAAAACTAGAACAACCGTGCCACTATGCATCTTTGCTTGTTTTACTTTGTAAGCACGTAAGGAGGCCTGCTCTTGAGAAGCGGAAACGCCAGCATCCCGACGGGGAATTAGCGAAAGCCAAATTTCTTTTGAAGATAGAAGTGCTACAGGATCTGAGGAATGAGGGCGAACCTTCACTTGTCCTTGTAATCCTTGAGCATCAGCAATTGCACCGAGCTCAATCAAATCATTTAGGGATGGTGTACTCATATTGATGCCACCTATTTTCCCCAAATAAGATTACCAATGAATCCTACCGCTAGAAGCCCCATCATGAAGACAGGAGATCTAGAAAGTCAGTTTTAAACTGCAGGATTATTTTTGATCAAACGAACAACGGTTGGGGATACTTGCGCACCAACACCAGTCCAATAAGTCAAACGGTCTTGAGCAATACGCATTGCTTGCTCGGACTCGGCTGCCTTAGGATTGAAATAGCCAATACGCTCGATAAAGTTCGAGTCGCGACGATTGCGCTTGTCAGTAGCAACGATACTGTAAAAAGGGCGCTTCTTAGAACCGCCGCGTGCTAGTCGAATGACGACCATAGTTATTCCTTAAAATCTAAAATTAAAAACA
>CAIMOW010000077.1 GCA_903843235.1 uncultured beta proteobacterium
CTTAATACAGCATCCGCTATGAATGGCTACATCTTGTCTGACCGCGCTACTTGGTTAACCTTCAAGAATCGTGGCGACCTCGTTATCTTGGTTCAAGGCGATCCAAAGCTCTTCAATCAATACGGTGTAATGCTAGTCAATCCAGCGAAATATCCTCAAGTTAAAAAAGCTGAAGGACAGGCACTCATTGATTGGCTGATTTCTAAAGATGGCCAAGACACGATTGCTGGTTATAAAGTTGGTGGCGAGCAATTATTCTTCCCTAACGCTAAGAAGTAAGTAGATATCAATGAGATCCCTCATTAGCGCCCTCCTTCTAACCCTTATAAGCACTATCGGAATAGAACAGCCCATGGCCCAAAGTAACCCTCCAAAACCTGAGGCGATTTATGGTCAAGGGGCTAAGAGCTTCAAACTGGCAACCGGTAGCCCTGGAGAATTAGGTTTACTTCAAGCATTAGGGGAAGCCTTTGATAAAAAAGAAGGTGCAAGGCTAGTTTGGATTAAGGCCGGTAGTGGCGCATCGTTAAACCTTCTCAAGACGCAACAGGTTGACATGATTATGGTTCATGCACCAGAAGCCGTTAATCAGGCAATCTCCGCTGGCTGGGCTAGCAATCGAACCCTCATTGGCTCAAACGAGTTCTATATCGTTGGGCCAAAGAATGATCCAGCCAATATCAAAACCTCAAGTAGTGGTACAGATGCCTATTCCAAAATTGCGGCAACACATTCACCATTTATTTCCAGGGGTGATAAATCAGGTACACACCAAAAGGAAATGGACATCTGGGCTAAAACAGGCATCTCACCGCAAGGAAGCTGGTACATCGTTACCAATGACTTTATGACGGCCTCATTAAAAAGAGCCAATACCGAGAATGCTTACTTTATGACAGATAGCAGCACCTGGGTAGCTGAAAAAGATGTAGCCCCTAAACTGCAAATTCTCTACCGTGGAGATCAGTTCCTAGTAAACACATACGATGCTTTAGCTGCCCCTGCTGGCACCACTCCTGATCGCGAAACTGCTGTCAAATTCATCCAATTTGTTGCTTCCGATGAGGGTCAAGTGATTATTCGCAATTATGGCAAAAGCCAATACAAAGAAGCCCTTTACAATGATGCCGTATATGCCAAGCAATACGTTCATTAAGGAAAAATATGGAACTCAAAGTTAAACTCAGTGCCCGCAATACTCTCAAGGGAAAAGTTGTGGATATCAAAATGGGGCAAACTACTGCGCACATTAAATTAGATATCGGCGGTGGCAATGTTGTGACAGCATCCATTACCAATGAAGCAGTGGAAGAGTTAAACCTTAAAGTTGGCGATGAGGCCTGGGGTGTAGTTAAAGCCTCTGACGTGATGATTGCCAAAGAAGCGTAATCGAGTTTTAACGCCTTGTAATGAGCCCGCTACTGCGGGCTTTTTTACGTCAAGCCAAAGCGCCTGACCAATAGGGATTTTACAAACTGAGTCAGGCCAAAGTAGCAGAGCAGTATGGGGACTAAGCCATACCAGTAGATGGCTGGTAGCGGTGACATCTGCAGTGGGCCTGCAAGATGACTAAATGGTAGGGCTATGGCAACGAGACAAATAACGCTGGTTGTCAGAAGTAAGGGAAGACTTGGGCGGCTTTGTATAAAGGGGATCTTGCCTGTTCTAATGATATGCACGATCAGCGTTTGCGACAGCAGTGACTCCACAAACCACCCCGTCTGAAACAGGCTGGCATCAGCTAGAGAATCTGCGCGCAGAACAAACCACAGTAAACCAAAGGTGGCGTAATCAAACAATGAGCTGATGGGCCCAATACAGAACATATAGCGGGCGATA
>CAIMOW010000078.1 GCA_903843235.1 uncultured beta proteobacterium
GTAAAACGATGGTGGGTCGGGCGAGATTCGAACTCGCGACCAACGGATTAAAAGTCCGCTGCTCTACCGACTGAGCTACCGACCCAGTAAAGAATGAAATTATAGCAAGAACTGGAAGATGCTTCCCTGGCTTGGTAGAGAGGGCTCTATGCCTTGTGGATATTAGCGTGCTAGGAATTTACCTGTCGTGCAACGGGCGGATTTTTAGAAAAATAATCCTTAATTCCCTTCAAAATAGCCTCAGCAATCCTGTCTTGATAGCCGTTGTCATTGAGTTTGGCTTCTTCCTCAGGATTGCTGATAAAGGCAGTCTCCACGAGGATGGATGGGATATCCGGAGCCTTGAGGACTGCAAAGCTCGCCTGCTCAACCCTTCCTTTATGAAGGGGTGCAAAGCCACTGATTTGCTTCAAAATAGAACTCCCGACCTGTAGGGAGTCCTTAATTTGGGCTGTGGTTGACATATCGAGCAACAGATTAGCTACTTGCCGATCTTGCGTCTTGATATTGATGCCACCAATCAAATCTGAAGCATTTTCTTTATTCGCCATCCATCTGGCCATAGTGCTACTGGCACCCATTTGCGAGAGAGCAAAAACAGAAGCACCCTTGGCGTGAGATTCAATGAAGGCATCTGCATGAATGGAAAGAAAGAGATCTGCTTGTACGTTACGGGCTTTTTGTACGCGTACATGCAAGGGTACAAAGTAATCACCGTCTCTTGTTAAAAATGGGCGCATATAGGATTCTTCTTCAATCTTATCGCGTAGGCGCTTTGCAATCGAGAGCACCACATGCTTTTCTTTGGAGCCCATAGACCCAATTGCTCCTGGATCCTCCCCACCATGACCGGCATCAATCGCAATCGTAATAAGGCGTTTGTATTTGGCTTGTAAGGGCGTCTCTTTAACTTCAGGAATGGCTTGCGCCACTGGCGCGCTCGGTTTTTCTAGAGTATCTTTTTTGGTAGAGAATTGCGCAATGAGATCAATTTCTTCATTGGATTTTGCGAGGGCACTTTCTTTACGAGCACTACTCTTGACTAATTCCATTAAAGGGTCTGGTGGAGTGCTGGGATAAAGATCAAAAAGCATCCGGTACTGATATTCGGCAACGGGATCCAAGGAGTAAAGTTGAGGCTTGATTGGCTCTTTTAAGTCGAATACCAAGCGCACGACATTTGACTGAAACTGCCCAACTCGAATTTGTGAAACATAGGGGTCATTGGGTTTGACTTTTGCTACTAAATCTTTTAGCGTGGGGTTGAGCTCCAAGCCTCGTACATCCACTACCAAGCGGTCGGGGTTAGTGAGTATCTGTTGCGTAATCGGCAGTGGCTTATCTGATTCAAGCGTGATGCGTGTGTAATCATCAGAAGGCCAAATACGTACCCCTAAAATTTTGGCGCCCCAAGCAATATCGACTTCAGTGAAGAGAAGGGCAAAACTTAAAGCCTTTGCTGAGGTCTTGAGAACTGTTCGTCTAGCAATATTCAGATTTTTGCTAGTCATGATGCTTCTTTAAAACGGTGGCACCTTGTTCCGAAAGGGCATTGAGTGTGATACTTCGCTCACTCTCTTCTTTGCCTGCGGTCAGCTGAATCTGAATATCAAACCTAGGCAAGGTACCCTCTGCTTTTTCTGGCCATTCGATTAAGCAAAATCCAGGAACATCAAAATATTCTGCAAAACCCGCCTCTTGCCATTCCAATGGATCGTGCATGCGATAAAGGTCAAAGTGATGTGCTGTGACTGACGCTATTGAGATTTGTTCTTTCCCATAAATGGCTAATGGGTATGGCTCGCATAAAGTGTACGTGGGACTCTTTACTCGCCCAACATAACCCATACCTTGGACGAGGTAGCGGGCAAAGGTAGTTTTACCTGCGCCAAGATCGCCTTCTAGGGAGACATTGAGATGACCTTGGGGGTCTTGTTGTAAAAATTGACTTAAGTTACTCGCAAGAGTCTTGGCAAGTTCGGCCGTATCCGCTTCTTGCCTACAATGCTGGTTAATTGAGTGAATTACTGCTTTTTGAGTCATTTCTCTAGTTTATTCAATTATTGAGCTACATTCCTATTCAATATGCCTTCTGAGCCTACTTCTCATTTGCCCGATGGGTCCAATCTACGGGATTGGCTGAGGGAGCAGGCTAAGTATTTTGGTTTTGATGACCTGCGCATCACAGATACACAGCTTGGCCCCGCTTCAGAACGCCTCCAAGAATGGCTTGCAGAAGGGCGCCATGGGAACATGGATTACATGCTGCGTCACGCAGACTTACGCTCCGACCCTCAGTTATTAGTGCCTGGTACCATCAGAGTGATTTGTGTGACGATGAATTACCTATCTCCCGGGGTTGATTTTGAAAGTGAGTGGCAGCGCATAGCAGATCCATCACAAGCGCTGGTCTCTATGTATGCCAGAGGACGTGACTATCATAAGATCTTGCGCAATCGTCTACAGGAGTTCGCTAAAGCAATTGAAGAGCGCATTGGTACGTTTGGCTATCGTGTGTTTACTGACTCCGCCCCTTTAATGGAAGTAGAGTTGGCGCGCAAATCAGGTTTAGGTTGGCGCGGCAAGCATACCTTATTACTGAATCGTGAATCTGGCTCAGCTTTCTTTTTGGGTGAGATCTTGGTAGATGTGCCCTTACCAATTGATCAGGAGGAAGAGTCGCATTGTGGCACTTGTCAATCATGCATTGAGGTATGCCCAACACAGGCGATTACCGCTCCTTACCAATTAGATGCGCGCAGATGCATTTCTTATTTGACGATTGAGAATTCCGAAGCCATACCAGTGGATTTTCGTCGTGCTATGGGTAATCGGATTTATGGGTGCGATGATTGCCAGCTGATTTGCCCTTGGAACAAATTCGCCAAACGTACTGAATTACCAGACTTCGCAGAACGTCACGGTCTTGGGCGCGCAAGTCTATTACAGCTTTGGTCTTGGACTGAAGCAGAGTTTAAACAGCGTCACGAAGGTAGTGCGATTCGCCGTATTGGGTATTCCAGATGGCGGCGCAACTTAGCGGTAGCCTTAGGTAATGCGCTAGCATCAGATAATCTATCGGTTGCTGAGAAGGACTTGATACGACAGGCCCTTAAAAATGCGATTGCCAATTCTGATGCCTTAGTTGCCGAACATATTGAGTGGGCCCTTGGGTTAGCAGATTCGTAAGCGCAATTTTGATTCAGCTTTTACAATCAACTGATGTCTTCATCTGAAAACCTGCCTTACCTAGATCCCAGCGAGATCCCATTAGATGGCTTGGCTATGCAGCGTTTTAAAAGCCGTAGCGATGCATTTTGGTCTGGTATGCGTGATGCTGCTGGAGCGCCAGCAGTGGTTCTGTTTGCCGGCATGGTCGGTTTTGGGGCAATGGGTAGAACGAATGGCATTGACGGTTGGTTTACTGCGCTCAGTAGCCTCTTGATGTTTGCTCTGCCAGGGCAGGTTGTTCTCATGGAGATGGTGATTACCGGATCATCTGTTCTGGCGATTGCTTTAGCTGTCACCTTAACCTCCACCCGCTTTGTCACAATGACAGTGACACTCTTTCCGCAGCTTCATGAAAAAGATCGCAATCCTAGCCTCTATGCCCATGTCCATTTGTTGGCGATGACAGCCTGGGCAGTTTCTATGAAAGAGTTTGCATCGATTGAATCAAAACATCGTTTGAGTTATTTTGTGGGGCTTGGTTTGTTATGTTGGTTAATCTCTCTGCCTGGAACAGTATTGGGGTACTTCTTGGCGGGTCTGGTACCAGCAGCCGTCACCCTAGGTTTGGTCTTCATTAATCCCCTATTTTTCTTACTGACATTTACCGAGGTGAAGCCTTGGGTGAATCGCATTGCGATTGGCCTAGGATGTGTCTTAGGGCCCTTCTTTACTTTACTCGATCGCGATAGCAGTCTATTAACAACTGGCTTGATAGCAGGTACCGTTGCCTATTTGGTAGATCGTAAATTAATACGCAAGCGAGCGGGAGTCATTGGATGATGAGCGCATCTTTACAAGGATGGGGATTATGGGTCGCTTTGGCTGGGGCTTGCCTTGGAACCTATGTCTGTCGCGCTGTTGGTGTTTTGCTTTCTGGACGCATCAACCAAGATAGCGAAATCTTTCGCTGGTTAGCTGCCGTTACTTATGCAATGGTGGCAACCTTGACTGTACGTTTGATTTTGTTACCAGTGGGTCTATTGGCTACTGTGCCACTGTGGATTCGGATTCTGATTTGTGTCTTGAGCGTTGGCGTAATGGTCTCTAGCCCTAAGCGCCGCTTGGTGCCAGCTTTATTGACTGGCACGCTCTTGCTGGTGTCTTACGGCGCTTTGCGTTAAACCCTTTTAGCTTCTTTCTGATAGGTGCGCCGCTAAGATCCGTGCGATATGCACAGCATTTCTTTGAGTGCCATCATGGATTTGATGGCGACAGCTCGTACCATCTGCTACTACCCAGCTATCAGGTGACTTACGAATCGTTGGCAAGAGGTTCATCTCTGCCATTTGCTTAGAGATCTCAATATGCTCGGCTTCATAACCAAAACTACCAGCCATACCGCAGCAAGAAGACTCTATGAGTTGGGGCTTGGCACCTGGAATTAGTTGCAGCAATTCCATTGCGGGCGTCACAGCAGCAAAAGATTTTTGATGACAGTGACCATGGAATAAAACAGGGCGCGTAGCAGCTTTGAGATTCAACTTAAGCTTACCTACTTTTGCTTGGGCAGCTAGAAACTCTTCCAAAAGTTGTGCTTGTTTACTAACGGTAAGCGCACGCTCACCAAAGCCCATCACCAGTGCTTCGTCTTTTAAGGTAAATAAGCAAGAAGGCTCTAAACCAATAATAGGGATACCTTTTTCTGCATAAGGTGCCAAGTGATCTACCAACTCCCCTAGAGTTTCTTTAGCTTTATCAACCATGCCTGCAGCAAGATAGGTTCTGCCACAGCAAAATTCTTTAGAACAGCTGCTTGATGCTGGGGTTTGAGCTTGGTTCTGTACTTTATTTTTTTGCGGAATATGCACGCTGTAACCCGCCTCTTTGAGGACCTTGAGTGCAGCCTGTAGGTTTTCATTCTCAAAATAAGCATTAAAAGTGTCAGCGAGTAATACAACGCCTTTGTTACCTTGTTGATTTGGAGTATTTAATTGATCTGGCGTGAAGTGATGTGCAGCGACCTGTTTTTTATTGCTCCAGAAAGTGCGACTTCTCCAAGTGGGCAAACTTCTTTGCGCAGAAATGCCCATCAGCCATTCTTGAAGTTTGGCAATAGGTGCAATGTGGTTGCGCAGATTCAGTAAAGCAGGTAGCCCCGGGGTATTGCTAATGATCGATGCGTACTGGGGTAGATAGGCAACCGCCAAGTCACGTAATGAATGACCAACCCGTTTCTTGTACGCCGCGAGAAATTCAATTTTCATCTTTGCCATATCAACACCGGTAGGGCACTCACGTCGACAGGCTTTACAGCTCACACAAAGTTCCATCAC
>CAIMOW010000079.1 GCA_903843235.1 uncultured beta proteobacterium
CTTAGCTGGCCAACTCAGCGTGAACCTTGCGGAGAGTACCTATCGGGCTTCTCAGGCTTTGAACTACCCCTCCCTTAATTTGGTGGGTACTAGCGGCTATAACACCTCTAACGGCACGGCTACTAACTTTAATCCTGCAAACACCAACGTGTACAACAACACCGTTGCTTTGCAAATGTCCATACCGCTAGTTTCAGGTGGGTTTAACAGCTCAGTCATACGTCAAAATGCGGCATTGGTCGACCAAGCAAAAGCAAACTATGACAATGCTCGTCGCACCGCCGCCCAGAGCACACGCGCTGCTTTTACGGGGTTCTATGGTGGCTTAGCAAGCGTCAAAGCCTTTGAAGCCGCTGAACGATCTTCAACATCCGCATTGGAATCTAGCAAACTAGGATTCCAAGTGGGGACCTTAATCAATCTTGATGTGTTGATTGCGCTCGATACTGTCATTACCACCCGATCACAACTTCAACTAGCGCGTTACAGCACCATCCTCAACGCCATTAAATTAAAAGCGCAAGCATCAGCACTTTCAGATGAGGATCTGATAGCAGTCAACGCTTTATTGCGCTAGTAGTCTTAATGAAGCGCCAAGTACTTCATCAACAGTTGGTGGTGCTTGAATATCCCCCAAGTTAACAATTCGATTAGACCAATAGCCTTCGGTCTTCCAGCGCGGTGAATCACAGTAAATCTCTACCGTTGGCTTTCCCAATACAGCCGCGAGATGTGTAAGGCCAGTATCAACCCCGACAGTTAATTCCGCGCCAGCAATAATTGAAAAAGCTTCCTGAATCGAAAAAGCATCCGGTACGATCGCACCATCAATTTGACCAGCTATGTGTGCACTGTTTTTCTTCTCACTCGAATTACCCCAAGGAAAGACTATTTGGTAACCTTTACTGGATAAAGACTTACCTAAAGAGATCCAATGCGCATTGCTCCACTTTTTAGCTTCACGCGCAGTGGAATGAAAGCAAAGAATATATGGCTTTTTTAATATCTTGAGCTCTCTTGAAACTGCGCTGGATCCCAACTCAGCAATATAAGTCTCTGGATAGAAGTGTGTTGGATTTTCTTGGCGATCAAGTAAAGACCAATCCAATGCAGAGCGCATCACCCAACGTGAACGATCAACCGCATGACATTGTTTAGGCACTTGCACGCATTGGTTGTAGAAGGTACGGGCAAGTGGCTCATAACCCGAAAACTCCGTGGCGTTCGCCAGGCCAGAAACGACTGCATCCGAAGATTTATGCGCTAAGGCACAAACTAAGGCAGATTTTAAAAGCCCTTGGGTCTCGATAATCACATCATAGGAAACTGCTTGTAAATCTTTTTTAAAAGCAAAGAACTCTTTCCAAGTTTGCAATCTGAAAAGATTCTTTTTCCACCGACGCAGTCCAAAAGGGATGATCCGATCAACCCCCCAAAAGCCTTCTCTAGTGAGCAATGGTGTTAACAAGCCAACATAGGCCTCTTCAACTACCCAGTCGATCTGAGCATTAGGCAGTCTTGCACGCAAGTCCCAAACAATCGGTAAGTTATGTAGCACATCGCCCAATGAAGATAACTTCACCAATAGAATTTTGGGGGAAGTACTTTCAGTGCCCATTAGAATTTTGGTGCCTGATCCCACACTAAACCAGCAGCATCTTTTGCATTCATATTAGGCAAAACACCTTCGGGCA
>CAIMOW010000080.1 GCA_903843235.1 uncultured beta proteobacterium
GAGCGTAAACGATCCGCTAGAGCCTTCTCATCCACGATGCCGCCTCGTGCAGTATTAATAAGACAAGCGCCCTCTTTGATTTGATCTAGAGTTGCAGCATTAAATAGATTCTTGGTATCCGGTAAAAATGGCAGATGCAAAGTAATCGCATCACTCTCTGAAAGCAACTCGCTTAAGGAGAGTAATGGTACTGAAAAACCATCAAGCTCTACAGAATCTCCTGAAAGCATTGGGTCATAGGCAACACAGCGCAAACCAAATGCATGGGCTTTCTTAGCAACAATTCTGCCAATACTTCCAAAACCAACAATCCCAATTGTCTTACCTAAAAATTCATGGTAGCCAGAGAAGCGCGGGCGAGGCCACTCACCTTTAAACGTGGCAGTTGTGGCGGGGATAAAGCCCCTGGTTAATGCCACTGCAGCCCCAACAACATATTCGGCAACAGACTCAGCATTAGCCCCAGTTGCAGGTATCACCTTGATATTGCGCTTGGCGCATGCGGACAGCTCAATATTTTCAAGCCCAACACCCAGGCGGCCCACTACTTTTAATTTGGAAGCGCCGGCTAATACCTCTTCATTTACCTGTGTCAGGTTCCGTACTACTAAAGCCTCAATATTTTGCATCGCAGCAATCAATGCAGGGCGATCTTTATATAGCTCAGGCGCATAGATCACATCATGCTTAGAGCGCAGGGTTTCTAGGGCTTGACTTGTAATAAACTCAGAGATCAAAATGGATGGCATATCTAAATCATATAGATGATTTAGATATCTTGCAATACCCTAATTTATTGTGCAACGCAATTACGAATTAGATTGCGTAAATCAATGGTTGGAGGAGACATTAGCAATACATAAGCTTATAACTAATAAATAGAGATCATGGGGATTCTTAGATGCAAATGCAGATAAGATATTTAGATCAAATTAGCATCGGAGAAAGTAAGCATGTTTAAGCAACTCATTAGTGAATTAGGAAAGAAAATTGTAGTAATTGCGGGTGCATTCACCCTTCTTGCATCACCCTTAGCTTTCGCACAAAACTGGCCAACAAAACCCATCAAACTCATTATTCCTTTTGCCGCTGGAGGAACAACGGATATCTTGGGAAGGTTATTAGCGCAACAATTATCTAAAGACCTTGGACAAAATGTCATCGTAGAAAACAAACCTGGTGCCGGAGGCAACATTGCAGCAGAGTATGTTGCACAGTCTCCTGCTGATGGATATACCATCATGCTAGCATCTGGCAGCATGTTGACGGTCAACCCAAATCTTTACAAAAAATTACCCATCAATTACGCCAAAGACTTTGTCTATATTACTAACGTAGCTAGCGGCCCAATGCTGATATCAACTAGCCCAAAATTGCCTGTTAAAAATTTAGCTGAATTTATTGCCTACGCCAAAACTAAAGATTTGAATTTCGGTTCAGCAGGCATTGGCAGTCAGGTGCACATGGCTGAAGAGAGCTTTACTTATTCCGCCAATATTCCAGCAACTCATGTTCCATACAAAGGTGAGTCAGCCGCACTCAATGATTTAGTAGCAGGTCAAATTGATTTTATGGTGGGAAATCTCACTGCTGCAGCTGGCTTTGCAAAAGCAGGGCAAATTAAACCTTTAGCCGTGACAAGTTTAAAACGCTCCAAACAACTGCCAGATGTTCCTACTGTCTCTGAAGCTGGAATCCCTGGCTTTGAATCCACAGGTTGGTTTGGGCTAGTTGCCCCAGCAAATACCCCTCACACAATTACCGAAAAGATTTATGCAGCTACAGTCAAGGCGGTTAGCTCAGACGCCATGAAAACCAGTCTTGATTTAAATGGTCTGACTGCTGTTGTAAATAACCAAAAAGATTTTGAGACTCAAGTAAAGGCGGAATCTATTGGCTGGGAAAAGGTTATTAAGGGGCGCAATATTAGCACTCAGTAATAAATAAAAAGGCCATGCATATACGTGGCCTTTTTATTCACTAAATTACCTTAACCGCTCTAGGAGCTCTCATGAGATTTTATAAAAAAATTCCATATCCAGCCTTATTGAAACTTATTATTTCATCAGTCATAGGGATATCAACATCTCTATCAGCACAAACCTACCCCAATAAACCCATTACGATTGTTGTACCCTTCAATCCCGGAGGAGACGCAGATCAATCAGCTCGTAACTTAGCATTAGTTGCCCAAAATGTACTGAAGCAATCAATAATTATTGCAAATAAAGGGGGTGCAAGTGGTGCAATAGGATCACAATTTGTAAAAGATGCACCACCAGATGGCTATACCCTTCTAATGGCAAGAGTTGGCTCTCAAGTAGTTTTGCCGGCAATGAAATCAGATCTGAGCTACAAATGGAATGACTTTACGTTTATTGGTCTGCTTGAATTAAATCCTGTTGTCTGCGTTGTTCATCCTGACTCACCATACAAAATATTTGAAGATCTAACAAAAGCCATTAGTTCGCAACCTGGAAAGTTAAATTACAGCTCATCGGGCCCTGGGACAATCTTAAACTTTGGCCCTCAACTTATGCTCCAAACCCTAAAATTAAAACCAGAAGCCGCAATTAATGTGAGCTACAAAGGAGGCTCAGAAGCCGTAGTAGCAGTACTTGCAAAAGAGGTAGATTTCAGTTGCGGCAATCTAACCTCAGCTCTAACCCAGATTAGCAGCGGTAAATTACGTGCACTTGTTGTAACAACCCCAGAACGCGTCAAAGAAATTCCTACTGTTCCAACAGCAAAAGAGGTTGGCATGCCACAACTAGAGGCTATTGTTGGATGGAGTGCGCTATATGGCCCACCGAAATTGAGTGCTGAAATTGTGAATAAGTGGACTGAGGTCTTGGCGTTGGCCGATAAAGATGCGAATTGGCAAGCGGGCAACGTTCGTTATGGTGGGATTCCAAGAATTCTATCGCCCATAGATACTGAAAAATTTGCAGCCTCTCAGTATGTTTCCTATTCAAAACTTAGCACACAGCTTGGCATCAAATAATCTACATACAGACAAAAATGAATATAAAGACAAAAAATGGTGCCCATGCCCTAGTAGAGGCGCTTGAGACAGCCGGTATTAATAAGATTTTTACACTTTCAGGCAACCACATCATGCCAGTCTATGATGCAATCTTTGGATCAAAGATTGATTTGATCCACACTCGTCATGAGGCTGCGGCCGTCCATATGGCCGATGCTTGGGCCAGACTTACTGGAGAGGTTGGCATAGCTCTGGTAACCGGCGGCCCAGGCCACGCAAATGCGGTCTCCGCCCTCTACACGGCCGCCATGGCCGAATCACCTGTCGTTCTCTTATCGGGTCATGCACCCATAGGACAACTAGGAAAAGGTGCGTTTCAAGAAATGAGGCAAGCAGAAATTGCAGCCCCATTAACAAAAGCATCGTGGGTTTGCCAAAAAACGGAAGATTTAGCCTCTGATCTTGCTAAAGCAATACGCATTGCAAAATCAGGAAGGCTCGGCCCAGTTCACCTCAGCCTACCGACTGATGTGCTTGATTCGCCACTTCCCGCAAACACTCCTACCCCAAAGGCAGAATTCTTTGAAGCTGAGCGCTCGGTAATTAAAAGCGCTGATCTTGATAATTTTTTGTCGTGCTTAAAAACAGCCGGTAAGCCTCTCATCCTTACCGGCCCCATGATGCAATCAAAAAATGGCAGGATAAAACTAAAAGCCCTGGAGAATACTCTCGGAGTACCTGTAATAGGCATGGAAAGTCCGCGTGGAATTGGCGATCCAAGCCTAGGTGCTTTTTCAGAAGTGTTAAGTCAATCTGATTGCGTATTACTTTTAGGGAAAAAAGTGGACTTTACGCTGAAGTTTGCTCAAAGTCCTGGGTTCCAAAAGGATTGTATCTTTTTGCAAATTGATCCTGATGTCAACGAAATTAAACGTACAAGGAACGCCTTGGGGGAAAGATTACTCCACTCCCTCGAATCAGATGTCCCGGGCGCTATCGAAGCATTTATTTTCTCAAATCAAGGCAATTCCATCCAACACTCAAAATGGCTACAAGAAGTTCATGAGGCGATTGACTTTCGTCCAAGCACTTGGAAAGATCTTGAACCAAGAAACGGGAATATCCACCCTGTTCAAGCGCTTGCACCACTTCAGGAAATTCTAGATAGTCATCCAGACTCAGTCCTCATCAGTGACGGAGGCGAAATCGGCCAATGGGCTCAGGCCTGCCTAAAAGCCCCAAATCGAGTACTAAATGGTGTTGCTGGCTCTATTGGCGCTGGACTCCCTTTTGCAGCTGCCGCCAGAGTAGCAAAACCCAATTCTCCCATTATTGCGGTTGTGGGAGATGGTACTTTTGGCTTTCATTGCGCCGAGATAGATACCGCTGTTCGTTACAAATTGCCGTTTATCTTAATTGTTGGAAATGATGCTCGCTGGAATGCTGAGTATCAGATTCAAGTCCGAGATTATGGTCAAGATAGAACTATTGGCTGTGAACTTCTACCCTCAAATTATGAGAAAGTATGCGAAGCATTTGGCGGGTATGGTGAATTAGTCAATAATTCCAATGAAGTGCTCCCAGCCGCAAAACGTGCGAGCGCCAGTAACCTTCCATCCTGTATCAATATCATGATTGACGGAGTAGCAGCTCCAAACATCAAGCGATCCTAAATTGGAACAATATCGCCATTTCATTGAGTGTTGCCAGAAATTAATTGGTGCTGAATACGTTTACATCTCTGATGCAGATAAGAATCCATTTCTTACGGATTGGAGTAAACGCTATACCGGTAATGCAATAGCCGTTCTCAGACCAAAAAATACTCAGGAGGTTGCAGAATTGGTAACCCTGTGTTGTGAGGAAAATATTTCTATTGTTCCCCAAGGTGGCAATACTAGTCTATGTGGCGGCGCAACGCCACAGAGCAAAGGGAGTTCAGCTGTCATTAGTATGTCGCGCCTTAACCAAATACGCGAACTTGATCTAGACAACTCGACTATTACCTTAGATGCGGGAGTCATACTATCCCATGCTCAAGATGCCGCGCTAAATGCAGGCAAGCTATTTCCCCTAAGCCTAGCAGCAGAAGGAAGTTGCACAATCGGGGGAAATTTAGGAACCAATGCTGGCGGAGTTCAAGTACTTCGTTATGGAAATATGCGGGATCTAACGCTTGGGGTTGAGGTTGTTACACCTACCGGCTCGGTTTTCAATGGTTTGCGCGGTTTAAGAAAAGACAATACCGGCTACTCCCTTAAAGATATATATATTGGGTCAGAAGGTACACTCGGCATTATTACGGCGGCAACCCTCAAACTATATCCACTACCCCAATCTAAGGTAACGTCACTGGTCACAATCAAAGATATTGACTGCGCAATAAAACTTATTCATCAAGCTCGTGAACGATGCAATGCCGACCTCACTGCATTTGAACTCATTTCTACCCGCGCAATAAACCTAGTCCCCAACAAGGCAAGGAATTTAAGGTCGAAACTGGATATCTTATCAGGCTGGGTAGTGCTACTTGAATTTTCAAGCATGGATAAAGAGGAGCAGAGCCAACTTCAACTGGAGACATTTCTTGGTGAAGCATTTGAATTGGAATTAATTACAGATGCAGTAATTTCCACCTCTATACAGCAAAGCAAAGACTTATGGAGTATCAGAGAAAATATTCCGGAGGCCCAACTAAAACTAGGGAATATTGTTAAGCATGACATTTCACTGCCTATATCCAATATTGCTAACTTTATAGAGGAGACTGAGGTCAAACTAAATATGCTTTGGCCCAGTATGCAGACAATTATTTTTGGTCATGTAGGCGATGGAAATCTTCACTACAACTTAGCACCCATCTCCCCTGAACTTTCTGAAGAAATTGAGGAAAAAAGGCCGCTTATTAATGAGCTTGTACATAATCAAGTATATAAATATTCAGGCTCATTCTCTGCTGAGCATGGTATCGGCCAAGCGAAACGTGAAGAGCTGCCTCTTCGCAAAAGCTCTGTTGAAATAGAACTCATGAGAAAAATTAAAAAAGCACTTGATCCAAAAAATATTATGAACCCAGGAAAGATTCTCTAGGAAAATTGGCGTAACAGTAATGCAATTCCTGAAAACAGCAAAATAGATCCATAAGCTATACGCATTGCCGCATTACTTAACTTAGTATGGACATGAGTTCCAAGCCAGATCCCGAGAAAGGTTGCGGGCATTAGGCAGATAGCCAAACCGATAACAGGCCAACTTAAAATTAATCCCGTTACTAGCATGAGGGTTAAGCGCAAAAAGGTGAGCATAAAAATAGCAAAGGCCATTGTGGCTCGTAATGCCTTTGGA
>CAIMOW010000081.1 GCA_903843235.1 uncultured beta proteobacterium
TTCAATTTTTCGCCTGCAGCAACTTTATACTGTTTGCCACCGGTTTTTATGACCGCGTACATGGTGTGAAACCTCAAATTAATTCTACGTTTAAGCTAATCCACCCTGGATGAGCTAAGCCCATTATTATATCTTGCATGATGAGTGCTGTCAAAACCAATGAATTAAGCCAAATTTTGGCCCCAATTGCCTTAGATTTCAAGGCCTTAGATGGGGTTATTCGCCTCCGCTTAGCCTCAAAAGTTGCCTTAATCGACCAAATCTCCGGTTATATCATCCAGGCTGGTGGAAAACGGGTTAGACCTGCACTATTACTTCTCGTGGCTCAAGCCCTGGCAAATGGCAAAGAAACTGCTCATACCTTAGAGATGGCAGCCGTTGTGGAATTTATACACACAGCTACCCTCCTACATGACGATGTCGTCGATGAATCCACCCTTAGAAGAGGTAAAGAAACTGCCAATGCTGCCTTCGGGAACGCTGCTAGCGTCCTCGTTGGAGACTTCCTCTATTCCAGAGCCTTTCAGATGATGGTGGCTCCAAATGACTTACGCGTCATGCAAATCCTGTCAGATGCTACCAACACGATTGCTGAAGGCGAAGTTTTGCAACTTCTCAATATGCACGATCCTGAAGTGAATGAAGAGAGTTACCTGCAAGTCATTCGCTACAAGACTGCAAAATTATTTGAAGCCTCCTCTGAGCTTGGTGCTATTTTGGCCAAAGCCAGTGAGGCTGAAAGAGAGCAGGCTGCGGCTTTTGGTCGTCATATTGGTACTGCATTTCAATTGATGGATGATTTACTGGATTACACAGCTAGCGCAGCGCAGATGGGCAAAAATGCCGGCGATGATTTACGCGAAGGCAAGCCAACGCTCCCGTTAATTTATCTTCTAGAGAATGGCGGTCCGAAAGAACGTCTATTGGCGCGTACAGCAATTGAACAAAACCAAGATTTACCAGAAGATGTTTTTGAGCAAATTTTATTGGCAGTACAAAGTTCAGGCGCCCTAGATTACACACACGCAGCTGCACAGCGTGAAGCTAAGCTAGCTTTGGATTGCATCGCTGTATTTCCAAAAAATGACGCGACTGATGCTTTATTTGCCCTTTGTGAATACTCCATTACTAGGCAAACCTAAAGGCAATCTACGCTCCAACGCTTTTTATTCTTAATTCACGCGCCGTAATGCGTGCTTTCTCCGCCTCATCCCGCAAGCGCGCGATTTCATCAGCAGATAATTTTTCCAGGTTTGAATAATCCAGTTTCCAAGCGGGATCTGTGGACCAAGTTAAGGGCGACTGCGAGGTGGTTCTTGGGGCTGGAGCGCTTTCTAAAAGACGTAGCGCTAATTCAAAATTAAGTGCTTGTGAATCTGGATCGCTGGGCTTTGCTGCAGCATTACCCAAAGGGAAATCACTAAATAAGAAACGTGGCACACCGCAGTACTCAACAATATCTTTCGCAGCACCCATGACTACTGTTGGAATCCCAGCTTCCTCTAAATAGCGCGCCAATAGACTTTGACTTTGGTGACAAATCGGGCAATTGGGAATCAGTACGGCAACATCGACTTTGTCAGCTCGCAGCATTTCCAAAATCATTGGGGCATCAATTTCTAAAGTATGGCGCTGACTGCGATTGGTTGGTAAACCATAAAAATGAGGTGATAGAGCCTGAATGCGACCCTCCAAAACCGCATTTTTTCCGGCCGCCATTGGAAACCAACAAGCGCTGTCCTCCATATTGGCATTGCGCCTATCAATCCCAACGTGCGCAATTCGAAGATCAATATCCCCATCAACCGAATAACAGTAGGGTTGATAAAACTTTGCTGCCGAGTTGTATGGTGCACCTGCGCCCTGAGGGCCCTTACTTGCATCATAGGTAACGGCGGTTGTAATGAGTGCCACGACTGACTGTTTAAGCGGTTTGCTCGGAGGTGTGAATGGCGTTTCAATATAGTGCGCCCAGACATAAGGCGTGTCGTAACCCAAACCAAGATAGTAGTTTCGCGTCCGCTCGATATAGCGAATTGGCTGATCCAATTCCGCCGCAAAAGTAAGTTCAGAGGGTTTGGCCATCAACACATCCTTGTAAGATGTTACTTATCTAAATATTTAACACTGTATAGGGATTTATTATGGCTCAATGGCTTAGATTTCAACATCAAGGGAAAAGTGGTTTCGGTCAAGTACAAGACGATCACATTGCTGTTTATACAGGCGAGCTCTTTAATCAAGCTAAAGCAACCGGCGAAACACTCCAGCTTGCCGATGTTGTCATTGAGATCCCCTGTACCCCATCAAAGATGGTTGCCATGGTCGATAACTTTCATGCTCTCGTTACCAAACTTGAGCACGCCGTTCCAGCAGAGCCTTTGTATTTCTTAAAAGGCAATAATTCTTTCTTGGCGACTAATCAAACTATTCGTACCCCAAAGTCTTATTCTGGAAAAGTAGTCTATGAAGGCGAGCTGGGTATTGTGATTGGTAGAGCTTGTCATGATGCCGATGAATTGGAGGCTTCTCAGGCAATCTTTGGTTACACCTGCATCAATGATGTCACTGCAATTGAAATTCTCAATCGTGATCCTGGATATGCGCAGTGGACTCGCTCTAAGAGCTTTAATACCTTCGGCGTATTTGGCCCGTATATCACTACCGATGTTGACCCCAGCAAGCTTCATATCAAAACCATTCTGAACGATCAGGAGCGTCAAAACTATCCGGTTGCCGACATGATCTTCCCGCCAGCAAAACTAGTTAGCCTCATTTCCCAAGATGTTCCGCTTCAAGCGGGCGACATCATTGCCTGCGGCACCTCAGTCGGCGTTGGCTCCATGAAACCTGGTAGCAATGTGAGCATCATTATTGAAGGTGTTGGCCGCTTAGATAATCGTTTTGAATAAAAACAATAACTCATCAAAACAAAACCCCTTGCTACGTTGTGTTGCAAGGGGTTTTAAATACCTCAAATTTACTGTTAATTGAGATCCTAGTAACCCGATACCGATGGCAAAGCTAAGCTACCTTTAGAGGTTTGCACGTTTTCATCTAAAAATTTGGTCAACGCAAACACTGTATTTAAGCAAGGCGTTGGTGTGCTGGTAATTTTCCCCAACTCAATCACAGATCCCAACAATGCATCGATTTCCAAGCTGCGACCAGCCTCCAAATCTTGCAGCATAGATGTTTTATGTTTGCCGACTTTTTCGGCGCCAGCAATACGACGCTCAATATCTACGCGGAAAGTAACGCCAAGCTTTTCAGCAACAGTTTGCGCTTCAGCCATCATGTTGCGCGCCAACTCCTTGGTCAATGGATATTGGCAAATACCTTCTAAGGTTCCATGCGTTAAAGAGCTAATCGGATTGAAGGTCATATTGCCCCAAAGCTTGAGCCAAATCTCAGAACGAATATCTTCCAGAATGGGTGATTTAAATCCAGCGGCGCTCATCATCTCTGACATCTTCTGAATACGCTCAGTGACCTTGCCATCTAACTCACCCAATGGGAAGCGATTGCCTTCGACGTGACGAATCACGCCAGGAGCTTGAGTAAAGGTTGCGGGATACACTACGCAACCAATAATATTGTCAGGATTAATCGTTCCCTTAGCAATTCCACCAGCGTCAACGGTTTCTACAGAATGATCTTTGTATTCACTAGATAGTTTTTGAAAATACCACCAAGGAATTCCGTTTTGCATCGGAATCAAAATAGTTTCTGGGCCGATGATGGCAGCAAGATCATGAATAATCGGCTCAACTTGGTGAGCCTTCACCGCCAAAATCACGACATCTGGCGTCTCGGCATCAGTAATTTTTTCTACTGCTTTAACTTCAGCTACCAAAGGCTCTGGCTGATCGTCCATGATCAGAGCAAGACCACGCTCCTTAATGGCCGCCAATGTGGCGCCACGTGCAACAATGGTTACCTCATTGCCCGCTCGTGCCAGCATCACAGCCAGATAGCCGCCAATGGCACCACCCCCGCCGATCACACAAATTTTCATAAGAACTCCACAAGAACAAAAAATATTGAATTAATACAATATTAGAGGAGATTATTTTGCAGTGCAACAAAATAATATCTGCCTAATTTAAGGCAGAGTAATACTCCAAACTCTATTGAGGGTCTTTAAATAGCCTTTAGCATGCCCTTGGGCACTAAACCGCCTATCAGCATCCCAACAATGCTGGCGCATAGGCCCGCCAATTGAGGAGGCATGATGGCATTGGGCGCCAAGACCTCGCAGCTAATCCATATGGTGAGGCCAAAAACCACCGACAACAATCCGCCCAAAGAATTGGCTCGGGGCCAATAGACGCCGAAAGCCAACGGCACAAATGCTGCGACCAGAGTCACCTTGTAAGCGCTCTCGACCATCTTAAAAATCGACAGTTGGGAATTAATCGCAAAGAAAGTGACTACCACGGTAAAACAGAGCACAGTAATGCGCATGATCTTCAGAAGATCTTGATCGGAGAGATGCCTAAAGAAGCCTCGCACAATATTTTCCGCAAAAGTCACTGACGGCGCCAATAGAGTTGCACTCGCACAACTCTTAATTGCCGATAACAATGCGCCAAAAAACATCACCTGAGCAATGATCGGCGCATGGTTCATGATCAACTTCGGCAAGATCATCTGGGGATCTGTATCAAGGTATTGGTTAACGAGATCAGGATTAATAATCGTCGCCGAATATGCCAAGTAAAGAGGTACGAAAGCAAAGATGAAATACAGTACGCCGCCCAAGAGTGCCGCCTGAACTGCAATATTCACATTTTTAGATGAAGTAATCCGCTGGAATACGTCTTGCTGTGGAATGGAGCCTAGCATCATCGTGCACAAGGCAGCTACGAACCCTAGAATGGAGGCTAAGTTCATCTCTGGCCAGAAATTAAACTTACCCGCTGCAGATGCGTGCTCAATCACCACTCCAATGCCACCAGTCTGCATCGTCATCTCACCGCCGATATAAAGCATGCCGATAACAATAATAATCATTTGGATAAAGTCGGTAATGGCAACCGCCCACATACCACCAAAGAGGGTATAAATTAAAACGCTACCAGCACCAATTAACATGCCGCCAGTTTGGGAAATGCCCCCCTCAGAAACCACATTGAATACCAAGCCAAGTGCTTTGATTTGAGCTGCCACCCACCCTAGATAAGAAACAACGATACAAAGAGTCACCAAGACCTCTACAGTCCGACCATATTTTTCGCGAAAGAAATCACCAATCGTGAGCATGCGGCGGTTATACAAATGACGAGCAAAAAAGAGACCAACCAAAATTAAGCAAAGTGATGAACCAAAAGGATCGGCTACTATTCCGCCAAAACCTTCCTTCAAAAAGGTAGCTGGAATACCCAATACGGTCTCAGATCCAAACCAGGTTGCAAATACTGTGGCAGTGACTATAGGTAAAGGCAGGCTATGGCCTGCTGCTGCAAAGTCGGCAGTATTTTTGACGCGTAAGGCGGCCCACAAACCAATGCCGACTGACACTACCCAATAGATGATGACAAACCAAATCAACATCGCCCAAGATCTCCCACATGAATTTGCTCAAATTATATGACCTTGTCATTTCTGGCAGTTGAGGAATTTGAATCGCTTTGGGGCATAGAGGTCTGACATAATTGCCCTGTGAATCTGCTGATAGAAAACTCCCAAACAGACTTGGCTTATCAAAAGGCCATCTTAAATTCGGTATCTCGCACCTTTGCACTCACCATTCCCCTGCTGCCACCAATTATTGAAAAGGTAGTGGGCAACACGTATCTGCTCTGTCGAATTGTGGACACCATAGAAGATGCGGCAGAACTCACCCCAGAGGTCAAAAGAAATCTATCAACATTATTTCTAGATGCGGTGCTTGAAAGAGCCCCAGTTGAATCTTTTGTGGGGCCCTGTCTTCATGCCCTTAAAAATTACTCCAATCATGATGAATTGGATTTAATCGCCCATACCCCAATCATATTGCGCATTCTGCATACCTGCTCTAGCCACGATCAAAAGGCTGTGAGTCGCTGCGTTTCTATCATGTCTGAAGGGATGTCTCGTTTTCATGGCAGACAAACAGAAGTGGGCTTAAGAGACTTATCTGAATTTGAAGACTATTGCTATGTAGTTGCCGGAGTAGTCGGGGAACTTCTCACTAGTATCTTTCGCCATTACTCTCCCCAATTTTCAAAAAACATCCAAGGACATGAGAATCTAGCAATAGCTTTTGGTCAAGCATTACAAATGACCAATATTTTGAAAGACTCTCCTGAGGATCGCGCAAGAGGGGTATCTTGGAAGCCAGCCAACTTGAGTCAACTTGACCTGCTTGAGATTGCCTATCAAAAACTGTCTGATTCTTTAACTTACATCCTCCTGATACCCAAAGAGGAGGTGGGTACGCGTCGTTTTTGCCTCCTGGCATTTGGCCTTGCAGTGCTAACCTTAGATAAGATTGCTGCACGAGACCATTTCCAGCAAAAAGAGGATGTCAAACTCTCGAGAGGTACAGTCTGGTTTTTCTACGGCTTTACAAAAATAGCTGCCAGTAGCAATGCGCTGATTAAAAGCTTCTTCTATTTATGGGGCAGCCCCTTAAGAAAGCTAGGAGCAAAGTAGTAGATCGAGGCTAAAGAACGCCCTCATGTTTTAAAAGCCAAATTTTAATTTGGCGATACAGTCCAGGCGAATCTTCTTTCATATAGCCACCAATACCTTGTGCCGAAACCACTCGATGACATGGCACAATTAAAGGGTAAGGATTGGCGCCACATGCCGTGCCAACTGCTCTGGCGCCACTGTTAATTTTTTTAGCAATGCTGCCGTAGGTTGTAGTACTGCCAAGTGGAATATCTTGAGTGGCCCTCCAAACCTTTTGCTGATGCTCCGTGCCAGATGGCTTTAAGGGAAGATCAAAGTGATGGTTGGGGTTCTTAAAGTAACTTGCGCACTGCTTTGCCACCTCTCTTGCTAGTTGATTCGCTGGCGGACTCAACGTAACTTTTGCTGGCAAATAATCAATTTTAGACAACATCAAACTGCCATCCACCATCTCAGTCAAAATCCCCAAATGCCCAAAAGGGGCCTCAATAACGCAATATTGGGCATTTAGTGACAAAGATTTCTTTTCTTGCGAGGCCATAAGGACGAATCTTACACAACTATAAGAGTGGCAGAAGTGAGGCGAACGACAAAACCTATAGCCTCTGAAATGGCACTTTGCTATATTGAATCTTCCATATTCCTTACAGGCATAACCGATGGACACCTTTTTTGACGACTGGCCTTTTATTGCTCAGGTCTCCCTCGTCTTATTTTTACTAGCCCTTTCTGGCTTTTTTTCCATGGCCGAAACCAGCATGTTGTCCTCCAATCGCCATCGACTTCGCGCCATGGCAAATGGGGGTAACCCAGGGGCAGCTTTAGCAGAAAGACTCTTAAAGCGAATTGATTCGCTACTCTCAGTATTGTTAATCTCTAACAACCTCATCAATACTATCTTGCCTATCTTGGTAACCGGGATTGCGCTGCATATTTTTGGCGAGAGTGGCTTTGTCCTCACTATCGCAACCTTGGTTGTTGCATTACTGATTATTGTTTTTAGTGAAATTACCCCAAAGGTCATTGGAGCTGCGTTCCCAGAAAAAATTGCCTCTAATGTTGGCTGGCTCATTCTCCCTCTCACCTACATTCTTAAGCCCTTACTTTGGTTTATTAATAGCTTCGTGTCAGGGCTCATGAGAGTATCTGGACTGCAAGCCTCTACTGAAAATAGAGCCATGAGCAAAGAAGAGCTCCGTAGCCTTGTGCTCGAGTCCAATCGCTTTGTATCGAACCATCACCGTAATATCCTTCTCAATCTATTTAATCTCGAAAATATCTTGGTTGATGATGTCATGACACCAAGATCAAAGATCGAGATCCTAGACCTCTCTAGGCCAATCGATGAAGTGATTCAACAACTAGAAACTTGCTATCACAACAAGCTACCTGTATGCGATGGGGACTCTGAACGAATTATTGGGATTCTCTCAGTCAAAAAGGCGTTATCTCTGCTGGGCAATGCTCAACTAAAACATCAAGACTTTAAACTCTTGGTAAATGAGCCTTACTTCATTCCAAGCGGCACCCCTGTCTTGCAACAGATGCAGTTTTTTCAAGACAATCAACAACGCCTGAGCTTGGTAGTGAATGAATATGGCGAAGTCCTTGGGCTGGTGACATTTGAAGATATTGTTGAAGAATTAATCGGTGAATTCACCACCTCGTTCTCTAACCTCTCCAATGATCCTCGCTGGCTGCCAGACGGGACTTATCTTGCCAGCGGAAGCTCTTCCCTGCGCGATCTCAACCGTCTATTGAATCTAGATTTACCTTTAGATGGCCCCCGCACCCTCAACGGGCTGATTCTAGAAAATCTAGAGGCAATTCCTGATCATGATGTCAGCATTCGAATTGCCGGCATTGTGATGGAAATTGTGCAGTTTGACGATCAAGGCGTTAGAACCGTAAAGCTTTATCGACCAACACTTACTGCCAACAAAGATTGAGCATCCATCAAGACGACTCTCTTGTCATTCGTACCTGGCATGAAATCCCCTATCTACCTATTTTTAATCTACGGCAAATCGTCTAATGCTTTCTTTTGAATCAAGCTACTTACAAGCAATACTGATTGGGGTATTGCTGTATTTAGCCTATGTTGACTTCCGAACCTTTCGCTTACCCAATAGCATTACCTTACCGCTCATCATTGCCGGTCTTGGTCTTAGTGCTTTTACAAGTTGGGGATTTACCAATGCCCAGTCTGCGTTAATCGGGGCTTGCCTTGGCTATGCTGTACTTTGGCTCCCAAACTATGTATATCGCCTCATCAAGAAACAAGATGGCATTGGAATGGGCGATGCCAAACTACTTGCCGCCCTCGGGGCCTGGCTGGGCTGGAGTTCTTTGCCAAGCATTTTGCTGGTAGCCTCGGTATCAGGACTCATTGGGGGAATGCTCTGGCTTAAATGGAATCAGCATAGCTATGGTCATGCCTTTCCTTTTGGGCCATTTCTTGCTATTGCTGGCATCATTCAATTGTTATGGCCTCAACTCCTCACCAAAATCCTACCGATCAGTCTGATTTAACATCCCTAAAGGGACGCATTCCCTTGCTCGGCCTCACTGGTGGGATCGGCTCGGGAAAAACTACGGTGAGCGATTTATTGGGTCAATTGGGAGCTGGAGTGATCGATACTGATCTCATTGCCCATCAAATTACTGCGCCTAGCGGCAAAGCAATCCCCCTCATTCGAGAGCAGTTTGGCGCTGAATTTCTCGACCCCTCAGGAGCCTTGGATCGAGGAAAAATGCGTTCCCTAGTCTTTGAAAAGCCTGAAGCAAGAAAATCTTTAGAACAGATTACCCACCCCCTCATTCGTCAAGAAACTATTCGACAAGCTCTTGAATTAAGTCAGGCTGGAAGGCCCTACTTAGTCTTTGTAATTCCGCTTCTCGTTGAGTCGGGGAATTGGCAAGGCCTTTTTGACCACATTGCGGTTGTGGACTGCTCTAAAGACACCCAAATTAAAAGGGTTATGGAGCGTAACAAGCTGACGCTGGAAGAGATCGAAAAAATCCTTGAGGCCCAAGCAAGTAGGGCTGAGCGCCTCTCTCAAGCAAACACCATCCTTCATAATGAAGGGGGGCTAGCAGAATTAAAACCGAAGATACAGGATTTGCACAAAAAAATGCTGGGATTTAGGACGAACCAACCCACTTCGTCATAGAATATGGGCTTGTGATCGTATACGAATACCCCTTCAATGAACTAGTTCGAAGCATGCTTCGGCTGGAGTATTTGTTCGCCCGCTTTAATCACTTCTTGAGGTCTGATGACCCAGAGCTACACCACAACGCAGTCGCTACATTATTTGACTTGGGCGACATCGGTTCACGAGGTGATATCAAATCTCTTTTGCTGAAAGAATTTGAGCGTCAAAAATATACGCTTAATGGTTTAAAGTCCTCGCAAAAAGTTGACCAAGAGGCGCTCTCTCAAACGCTTGCAGAAATTGATTCTGTATCTGTAAAAATTAATCAGTCTGTCGGCAGACCAAATGCTGCCATTTCCGAAAGCGAATGGCTCAATGCAATTCGTACGCGCTTAAATATTCCAGGCGGAACCAGTCCAATTGATTTACCGAGCTATCACGCTTGGAAAAATAGTCCGACAAGTCAACGTCGTGAGTTATTGGAAAATTTTGTTACCCCCCTTGTACCCTGGCATGAAGCTTGTCAAGTGTTTCTGAAACTACTGCGTCAGTCTGGCGAAGCCAAGGAAGTGGTTGCGCATCAAGGGTCATTTCAGCAGGCGCCATCAGGCAAAGTTTACCAACTCATGCGTATTGCCGTTGAGGATGATGCTATCTATTGCGAAATTAGCGCTAATAAATATTTGCTATCGATTCGCTTCTTAAAAGCAGATCGCGATAAAAAGGCGCAGTTGATTAACGTCGATGTGCCTTTTAGACTGACACTCTGTCAGCTCTAAACCAAAAATTCTTTTAACTTCTCCAACATTGGCAAGGCTGCAGGCAACAGCGGCTCTACTGATGGCCCCTTCTCGGAGATCGTCTGCCAAGACAATTGCTGGCCCTCACAACCTTGAGGGGTACCCAGCCAATGGCGAATGATACTGACATGAAGTCTGACATAAGCATGTGGGTAGTCATGCTCAAGGACGGTCAACTCTTCGCTCGATGCAATCTCAATCCCAAGCTCTTCATGTAGCTCACGCTTGAGCGCTTCAAATACAGATTCACCTTGTTCAATCTTGCCTCCGGGGACTTCCCAGTAGCCAGCGTAAGGCTTGCCCTCTGGCCTTTGGCCCAGCAGGTAGCGGCCTTCTGAATCTAGCAAGATACCGGCGGCCACTTCTGTAACCGGACGATTATTTTCATTCATTGGGGTTTGTCTACGCGTGTGAGCCAGCCCAATGCTTAGCAAATTGCCAAGCCACACGGCCTGAACGTGAGCCGCGCTCCAATGCCCAAACTAAGGCTTCTGCACGAGCAGCCTCTACTTGAGAATCACTCAATCCAAAGTGACGCAACCAGTGACCAACAATGCCGAGGTACTCATCTTGTTTTGGCGGATAAAAAGATAGCCACAAACCAAAGCGCTCAGAAAGAGAAATTTTTTCCTCTACGACTTCACCGGGGTGAATCTCGCCATCATCACCATGCACATAGCCCTCGTTATCTTTCATATACTCTGGCAACAAATGACGACGATTAGAGGTTGCATAAATCAACACGTTGTCGACTTGAGCAGAAACCGATCCATCCAAGGCGGATTTCATGGCCTTGTAGCCAGACTCACCATCCTCAAATGACAGGTCATCGCAAAAGAGAATGAAGCGTTCCGAACGGTCCGCTAATATTTCAGTAATGTCAGCCAAATCGGCCAAATGCTCTTTTTCCACTTCAACTAAGCGCAGGCCCTGAGATGCAAACTCATGCAAGCTCGCCTTAATTAAGGAAGACTTACCTGTGCCCCTGGCACCGGTCAGTAAAATATTATTGGCTGGTTTTTTGAGGATAAAGTTTTTAGTATTGTCACGAATAGCATCGCGTTGGCGGTCGATGTTCTGCAGATCCTCAAAGGTAATATCAGATACGTACTTAACGGGTTGCAGGAATCCGATGCTGCCAAAAATACTATCGCGACGGCGCCATCTAAAGGCAGTAGAAGATTTCCACTGCTCCGTTGTTAGTGGTTTCGGTAAAAAAGTCTCGAGATGACTTAATAAGTTTTCTAATTTTTCGTTCATTTGTTTTTGCGTTGTGCTTTGCGCTCTTATGAACGGTAATCAGCATTAATAGAAACATACTCATGGGATAGGTCGCAGGTCCACATGGTTTGAGATGCTGAGCCGCGACCCAAATCGATCTTGATAGTAATTTCTGCTTCCTTCATGACTCTTTGACCGTCGACCTCTTGATAACTAGGATTACGGCCGCCATCCTTGGCCACCCAAA
>CAIMOW010000082.1 GCA_903843235.1 uncultured beta proteobacterium
GTACGGTGGCTACACAGCAGAAGCTAAAGCAGGGGAGTTGCTTTTAGGTATTGGCATTCCCATTGATCAACACAATGGTTTGATGAGCAACGTGGCCCCAGGTTGGAAGTTGCGTGTATTGCTTGCCCAAGCCCTTTTCTCTGATCCTGATGTGCTCTTGCTCGATGAGCCAACCAATAACTTGGATATTCATTCGATTCATTGGCTTGAAGATATTCTCAATGAAATCAAAAGTACGATCGTGATCATTTCTCATGATCGCCACTTCTTGAATGAAGTGTGTACGCATATGGCGGATATGGACTTTGGAACACTTAAGGTGTATCCAGGCAACTATGACTCCTACATGCTTGCATCTGTACAAGCGCGCGCTCAACAGCTGAGCTCGAACGATAAAGCCAAGGAAAAGATTGCTGAATTACAAGCCTTCGTAAGTCGCTTCTCAGCAAATGCTTCTAAAGCTCGGCAGGCAACGTCACGTCAGAGGCAATTAGAGAAAATTGAGATTACTGAAATTAAGCCTTCTTCACGTCAAAACCCATTCATTCGTTTTGATACAGAAAAGAAGTTGCACAATATGGCTGTCGAGTGCAATGCGCTGACGAAATCTTATGACCGAACCATTTTTAGGAATTTTAAATTAAGCATTCGTGCTGGTGAGAAGGTTGCTATCATTGGTCAAAACGGTGCAGGTAAAACTACACTACTAAAAACCATCCTTAGCAAGCGCTTTGATGGCATTATTGCTGATAGTGGCGATGTGAAGTGGGCTGAGAATGCCAATGTGGGTGTGATGCCGCAGGACAATACTGAACTCTTCGCTAAAGACGAGTTGTTGATGGATTGGATGAATTGGTGGCGCAACACTGGCGATGATGATCAAGTGATTCGTGGCACCCTAGGTCGCTTACTGTTCTCTGGTGATGACATTGGCAAGTCCGTCAAAGTCCTTTCTGGTGGAGAAAAAGGCCGCATGATTTGGGGCAAACTGATGCTACAAAAATATAATGTTTTAGCGATGGATGAGCCCACCAACCATATGGATATGGAATCCATTGAGAGCTTGCAAATTGCCCTTGAGAAATACGATGGCACGCTTATTTTTGTTTCTCATGACCGCGAATTCGTATCCTCATTGGCTAATCGCATTTTGGAAGTGAAAATGGATGGGACTATCAACGACTATTCGGGAACTTACGAAGAGTATTTGCGTAGTCAAGCTATTACAGGCTAAGTTAAGCTATTTTAAGTTAGGCCATTTGGTTGATCCGTTGTTGGGATTGCATCAAATGGCCGCTATCATTTTTCGCGCTTAAACATTAATCTGAATAGCACCGAATATACTAAACCGCTGCTGAAGTTACTCTGTTCTGGATCAAGTTAGTAGGCCATTTTATGGGTTTTTGATTGATGGCAACCATCTGAAAAGAGTTGAGTAAAGCCCACCGGCCTTAGTCAGAGTATAGGGCTGGCCTACATCTCTCAAAAGCCTGGTAGGTAAGTTAAGTAAATAGTCTCTGGACAGTCAATAACCGCCACTATCTTATGGGGGAGATTAGAATACTTAATGACCATTAAATACCTTACTCATGCCTTTTAAACCAAAACTACTTATTACTGGGGCAAGTGGCTTTATTGGCGGAGCTTTGGTAGCTAAGCTTATTTCAGAAAGCCTTTGGAAAGACGCGATCTTTTTAATACGCTCAAATAGCCCTGAAGAGGGTTTGGTGAGATTGGCGAAGACCCTGCGTGGTCATGGCATCAATTCAGACCAGCTACTAAATCTCAAGCTAGAACAGATACTGTGTGGTGATTTGAATGTGGTCAATCGCTGGATTGATGATCCACGAATGAAGTCTATAGAGAATGTCATCAATTTGGCGGCCGTAGCTTCCTTTGGAAATCACCCATCAATTTGGCCAACCAATGTTGATGGTGTCTTAAATATGGCGCACGGGTTAAATCATATCTGTAAGCTGCATCGATTTATTCATGTTGGCACAGCTATGGGATGCGGCTTCAATTCACCTAATCCTGTTCCAGAGGGATACGATGCAGGCCTTAAAACGCAACACTTCCTAGAGTACACACATAGCAAACATGAAGTTGAGAGGCGTCTAAAAGAAGAGTTACCCAATTTGCCTCTAGTAATTGCCAGGCCATCTA
>CAIMOW010000083.1 GCA_903843235.1 uncultured beta proteobacterium
ACTAGACACGCCCACTGAAACATTAAAGTTATTCCAGCGTCCAGTCGTTCTCTTGGCAGTAATGAACTCAAAAATATCCGGATGATCAATTCGTAGAACACCCATCTGTGCCCCACGCCTAGCCCCAGCGCTCTCCACTGTTGAGCAAGACATGTCAAAGACGTTGATGTAACTACAAGGGCCAGAGGCTATGGAAGCCGTCCCTTTAACCTCAGCGCCCTTTGGTCGAATGCGTGAGAAGTCATAACCCACACCGCCGCCGCGACGCATTGTCTCTGCAGCCTGCTTGAGGGCCTCATAGATTCCTGGGAAGCCTTCAGCATCAAAACCTTGAATGCAATCCCCTACCGGCTGTACAAAACAATTGATGAGCGTCGCCTGAATATCTGTGCCGGCTGCACTCATGATGCGGCCCGCACCAATTGCGCCATTACGCAGGTTCTCTAAAAAGAGTTTCTCAACATCGGCACGAATAGCGATGTCTTCTACAACTGACAAGCCTTTAGCAACACGTTGAAAAATTTGGTCAGGTTCATACTCGCCATCTTTGGCGTATTTTTCAATAAGTACGTCTGTGCTAATTGGCTGGATTGACATAAGCTACGGGCTCCAAAGATTTTTCTAAAAGTTTGTTGATTAATTCGGAAACGGATTTAATTTGATTACCAAAAGGTAGTGTTCCTGCACCGCGAAAAAAGAGGCCTTTCTGTACATTACCAGCTAAAGCGCTCCCTAGTACTTTGTCTATACAGAACTGACCCCACTGGTCGTTGCCATCACGTAGACCGCAATCATGCAGACAATCAAAAATCATCGTACAGCGTGGTTTTTTTCTGGCTACAGACTTTAAAACAGGAAGAACCTCAAGGTATTTTTTAAGCCAAGGCGTTTTGACTGCTCGAGCAGGTAAGCCAGCGGCACTCAGAAAATCCACCATATCTTCCGGATCGGCGTCTGCTAGAACTTTTTTAAAACTATCACTTGCATCACCTTCAATAGTCACTGCAAATGCGGTACCCAACTGCACGCCGGATGCACCAAGATCCTGCAATCTCTTAATATCTGCGTAACTATTAATACCACCCGCGGGTATCAATGGGATCTTGCCCTCCAATCCCATTGTTTTGAATATCGCCAGCGTTTCTGGGATAACATTTTCAAAATTGAACTTAGGATTGTGGATATCTTCAATACTGGCAGCGCCAACGTGACCACCAGCCAGCCTTGGATGCTCGATGATGATGGCATCAGGTAAGCGCCCTTTCTTCTCCCACTTGCGCAAGAGTAGATGAATACCTCTAGACTCCGAAAGAATTGGAATCAAAGCCACGTCTGGAAAATCGCTTGCAAGGTCAGGCAAATCTAGCGGTAAGCCTGCTCCAACGACTAGGGCATCAACGCCATTTTCTAGGGAGCATTGCACGTAAGGTGCATATTCATTAACAGCGCGCATGATATTGACTGCAATCATCCCGCGACCCATTGCTGCTTCTTTAGTAGATTGAATTTCCCTAGCGAGTGCCTCAATATTTGCTTCATTAATCAGCGCCTTGCTTTTGGGGGATGGCAGTAAAGACTTTGTCTTTTCCATCAAGTCAGGATGAAGACGTCTCAAATCAATCGATGAGATCGTGCCCATTGCACCACATCCCGCTACTGCACCGGCTAGTTTGTGTGCGGACACTCCAACACCCATACCACCCTGAACAATTGGAAGAATTCGTTTACCCTTAATGGTGAGTGGATGCAAGCCACTGCTTATTAAGGGAAGTTCAAAACTAACTGGTACCCGGACCTGCATTAATCCACTCCCGGCACCAAGAGGCACCCACTCTGACTTGTAAAAAATTCCACCATCAGAGCATGATGAAGGCAGTCACCATCAACGCTTTTGATACATATCAAGAAAGGATTTGGTATTTTTTTAGACTTACTTTGAGTCTGAAATACAAAGCAAAAAGTACTTCAGAATCAATCCTCAGGAGAATTGGAGGCGCAAGTTAGTTGTAGCACCAAGATAGTGAAATTAAGCCTTGACTATGCCTATTCTGAGTCGCATTTATGAAAAGGGGATTGCTTCTGTTTTGTTGCCAAAACAACGCCATCTCGAATGTTGAAAACACCGTTCATACTCTGATCCAAGATCGATTGGACTTGGAAGTCATCTGAGAACTGAATCAAAGATGTTGTGAGATACGTTTCCTTGGTTTGCAAGTTCTCTGACTGAGCCACAGTCTTAATGACTAAGCTAGATTCATCAAACAC
>CAIMOW010000084.1 GCA_903843235.1 uncultured beta proteobacterium
CGAAGGCGCTTGGAGTATGCCGAAGCTGAGGCTGCCTACCTAAAAAAGTTAGAAGCCTTAGCTCAGAGCAAAGCAGTAAAAGAGAACAAGCCCAAGTAATTACTGGGCTAAGGCAGCACTACCATTTATCGGATTTACTACTCATCGCCAAAATGGCCAAAAGCGTTTATTACTACTGGCTTAAAGCCATTAGTAATCATGAGCCCGATCCCTATCTGGATGCTAAGACTCAAATTAGCGCAATCTACCATCGCCACAAAGGCCGTTATGGCTATCGGCGAGTGCACTTAGAGCTACGCAATCAGCATCAACACTTAAACCACAAGACAGTACAAAAGCTCATGGGGCAACTAGGACTCAAATCGACTACACGCCCCAAGCGCTATCAGTCTTACAAGGGATCTGTGGGTAAGGTAGCTCCAAACCTACTTGAGCGTAACTTTGGAGCAAGTAAGCCTAATCAGAAGTGGGTGACCGATGTCACCGAGTTCAATATCAAGGGTGAGAGAGTTTATCTCTCACCTATCTTGGATCTATACAACCAAGAGATCATCTCGTATGAGATTGCTGATCGGCCACAGATTAGCACCGTCATGCAGATGCTCCAAAAGGCTTTTAAAAAACTCAAACCAAAAGATAAACCCATGCTGCACTCAGACCAGGGCTGGCAATACCAGATGGGGCTCTATCAACAAGCCTTAAAGGAAAAAGGGATAGGTCAAAGCATGTCTAGAAAAGGTAATTGCTTAGACAACGCGGTGATGGAAAACTGGTTTGGGATTATGAAAACAGAGTTCTTCTATCAAAAGAAGTTTGATGATGTCGGGTCATTTAAAAGGGAGCTTAAGGAATACATCCATTACTACAACCATGACCGAATCAAACAAAAACTAAAGGGATTAAGCCCGGTGCAATACCGAACTCAATCCCTCGTGCTAACCTAACTAAACTGTCCAACTACTGGGGGTCAGTTCACACACGCTGGCTTTTTTATTTCCACATTTTTTACTCTCTACTATTCACTCACTTGCAGGGGTAGTTTGTAGCAAAGAAGCGCGTTAGCGTCTTAGCTGCGCGTTCAGTATTGAATTGCGGATTTGCTTTATTCCAACTCAAGAACTTCTGCAAGATCTCTTCACGAGTACCGCTGTGCTCGGGAAAACAAATAGCTGGCTTCACATCAGGCTTTTGCTGCGCTAAATAAGTCTGATAGACCCCCTCACCAAAGCCAAAACAAAAGCTTCGCCCATCTTGGTCATCTGGATTTTTACATAGCTCAACCAAAGCAGCGGTTGATGCATCGTTAGCCGGGAGATCTTTCTGAGCAAATGCACTCTCGTGAACACAAAGAATAGATACCACCAGCAATAAGGATGTTCGTAATGTTTTCATAACTCTTTTCTTTATGTAAAGATTAACGTCTAAAGCCACCCATATGACCACCACCGAAGCCACCGCCAAAACTACCTCTTGAGCGGTCCCCACCAAAGCGGTCTTGATTGCCATCAAAGCGAGCTTGATCACGCAAGGCATTTTCTTGAGCGGCCTCGCGATAAGTGTTGGGATTTGCTTTATCGGCTTGATAATCGTTACGAGCATCCTGGTTTAGCCGATCAGCTTGCGAACGCTCCTGTGGAGTGGCATCTTTCTGAAAATCACTATCTGCTCGCTGACCTGCAGCTCGGGCAGCCTGCCTATCTTGCGGTGAAGCATTATTTTTCCAGTCATTTAACAAACGCTGTTGATTTTGAACGCTACTCGGACCAATCAATCCACGGTTAGATCTATTGTTGGGCGTAGTAGCGTTATTCACATTAATTGTGCCGTTTGACCAGCTGGGTGTCGCCCAGAATGCATCTCCTACTGCCAAGCCTAGGCCAAATGACATCGCCCCCCATGCTGGGTTATATGCCGGGTACGGAGGATAATCAGGGTATGGCCAAGGTCCATAAACGACATCAGGGCTATAACTAGGAACGTAAACTATTTGCGTATTCGCCGGAACGATTAAGACATTGGAACTAGCATCGGTAGTGACCGTAATTTGCTGGTTTGACTTTAGAGTCCCCGCTTTAATTGCCCGCTTCCGCAAGGCTTGCACTGCCTTCATCGTATCTGTGGGTTGTAACTTATAAGCATTCCCTAAGTTTTGAGTCCACTGTAATTTATCGCCCATCATATTGAAGGCTTGCGGAAAAGAAATTAAAGACTTCACGCTATCGTTCCATGATTGCGCTTTAAGCGCATCTTGCAATGCAGAACCTTTTATTGCAGCATTACTTCTTCTCCAGTTGTAAGCCTCAGCCACTTCCAATGGGTAGGTGGAAGCTAGCAACATCAGCGAGAGCAACGAATCGGGATAGAGCGCAATTGGAGAAATCAATGATTGTAATTGCTCAGAAGAAATAGTTTGAGGCGCTGCATTGTAATTTGAACTCTGAGTATAAGACTGAGGGTATGCCGGCATTTGCGCATCTGGATAGCTATTTCCAGCACAAGCACTTAACAATGATGTGACAGCAGCAACTGCCAAGTAAAGTGATGGAGCGTATTTATTGAACGCTTGAGTGTTTTCCTGAGTAAGTCGATTCATATCTATCTCGGTTTTCATCATCCTGCCCTAAATAAGTATCCTGATTTCGCCCGTTCGCGTCGCTTTAGCCGAAACGAATTTATGATAGATCCAATAGCCCAGATACTCAAGAAAGGATCTAGTAAGTAATCCCATAGGTTGGTGGATTCATGCCAATGGAAGGTCCAGGCAATGATCGCTAGAGCAATAATCCAAACTCCTTTATTCCAGTTAGCCAGGCCGCAAACTACTGTAAATACTAAGACCCCAATCAGAAAGCCGATCGATCCGTATCCCCACACATACGGATCAAGCATACCTAAGCCAAGTGCAAATGGATAGAAGCTAACAGCCACAATCGCGATGCCAACTTTAAATGCAATAGGATTGGGCTTGCTAGAAGGCAATAAAGCGGACCAGAGCAATAACATGGAAACAATGCTCAGATCACCCGTTACACCGCGTACATAAGCTGCTATTGGTAGCTCCATAAATAGGCCGAGCGGCCAAAAGAACAGATTACCGAGCAATATCAAGAGAATCATGCGGGCGCTAAGTGGCATGCTGACTTGGAATATTTTTCCTATTAACCAAATCACAATGGCAGCGCAACTGATCGACATCTCTATCAAAGCAATGATTTGCATTATGCGATCCATCATTGCTCCCCTTCATTTTTCTGATCTTTTAATTGACTCTGCAACTGGACGAGCCAAGTCAATCCAAAATGCATGTGACGTATTTTCTTTCTATCCCAGGTGTAAACCAAATGCGCATCACTGCCATCACCCGTGATTAAGTATGGGTATGAGAATTCACGGCGCTGCTCGTCTGGCAATACTTCATCATCTTCGAGCACTTGAACCACCTGCCATTGCTTGGCTTTATCGCTAGGGCCGGACATTAGCAAAACTAAGCGATGGCGCCCAGCTTCTAGATTATTAAGAACTAACAAACGTATCCCATTTGGTAGGGTCAATCCGGCAATCGCTGAATTTGGATTGGGGACCTCTAGATCGCCAACAGTTGTCCAAGTCTGGCCGGCATTGTGCGTTTCGCTAACAGGAATTTGCTTAGACTGAGATCCGCCTCTCGTTTGACGGAAGTATGCTGTTGCCTGTTCGGCATTATCCGTAAAAACAATTGGCTGAATAGCGCCGCGCCCGGAGCTCATGCGGCGCTTATCAATGACTTGATCAAATTCAACTCTTAAGAACTCACCAAACCGACCAATCCACTCATGATAGGCAGGCAAACCTAAACGACCATCCGTAAACTGAATGGCGGGTGACTTCACTAAAGTACTGAGATTGGTAAAGGGGGAAGTAATCAAACGATGTGGGCGGCTCCACGTTGCCCCTTCATCATCTGAACTGATGGTCGAGATTGAGCTTCCAGCCCAGCCGCCGATAGATACGGTGACAAAGAACAGCTGCAATCGGCCATCGGCAGATCTACTCGGAACTGGATTGCCTAGTTTAGCGATGTAGCGTAATAGGCCCTTTTCTGCGGTAATGCGATCCATGACGACTGTTGGTGAACTCCAAGCAGCGGACCTTGGATCAAAGATAGCGCTATTGATTACTACATCTAGCGCGCCCTCTCTACTGCCCGCAAACCAGAATGCGCGTATAGAGCCATCTTTAAGACTAATTAAAGATGCGGCATGCACTGAGGCGGCACCAGTATCTGGCAGCCAATCTGATTGAGGATGAGCTTCGCCTGACTTGTTAACCGAAGATGATTTTTTAATTGGACTACTTTGAGCTTGCTCCTCCTCTCCAACTAAAACAATAGCCGGTTGAAAAGGTGCCCACACTGGTCGACTATCAATATATAAGAATCCCAGAACAGCGGAGAGCAATAAAAAACAAAAGGCAATCACACGACTCATCGACAAGCATCCTTACCGCTTTGCGGCTCAGTCATTTTTACAGGGGTAGAAATCAAATACTCCGTTACAAATAGATGCTCGGCAATATGACCCATAAGCATATCTTTAATTTCTTCATCGGAGTGACGTGCACGCATTTCCATGCGCTCACCAACAATCTTGCAAGATTCGCAAATTTGCGGAGTAAACCCAACAGGCACTTGCACCGCTACCATGGGATAGGCATTTACTAGAGCATCAACATTGCCAGCGTCTTTGGCTAAATAACCATGCAGTTTAGCGTTCGGTAAAAGCAAGCGGTACTCTTCATCTTTTGCGCGATAGTCGCAAGGAATCCATACCTCTTGATCTTGAACTGCCTTCATAGTGGTCAGATCGAAACGTCCTAACGCACCCTCAAGAGGAGATAAGCTACTGGTTAAAGCGCAGTAGCACAAAAAGCATCCAGCCAACGCAATAGTCTTGCTAAGATTTTTTCTAAATAAACCAATCAAGATCACTATCAGGCTGATAGCCATCAAAGCCCAATGCCAGCTTGAGTAGATCCACGCACCCGCCTCACCTAAAAAGTGAGATGCTTGTAAGTTACCACCCACCCAAATAAGCGCAGAAATAATAATCAACTGCAATGCAAGAGAAGCCCTAAAGCCCCACAAGGGTAGTCGATCCCAATACAGCGCAATCAATGCAGCAAAGGCCGGCATGACCGGTAAAAGGTAGCGCCCAGAACGCTGACTAGGAAGACTAAAGATCAACAGGAAAGCGGCAACTAATAAAAGTAAGAGGCTCTCTTCTAGAGAAAGAAAGCGGCGATTGCGCCAGCACTGCCACAAGGCGCTAATCAAAACAAAAAAGAATGAGCCCGCATTCGCTAGAGTTGTAAGCAACAGCATCCAAATACTATCGCCACCACGAATTAAATCTAATAGATAGTTCGAGCTACGCGCCTCAAATTTTCCGGCATTTTCACCAAGCACAAATTCTTTCCAGACCGCCTCGGGAAATGGATCCAGCGCAAACCAAAGTGCAAAGACCCCTAACGCTAACACCGCAATTAAAACAACCTTGGTGAAGTCATGAATCAGAAACTTCGGAATACTCCATTCACGCCAACGCCAGTAGTACAGACTCAGAGCCAAAGATACCGGAACGATATAAGCAAATGATTTAGAAAGTAGTGCTAAACCAAAACAGATGGCAGCCAATAAAGGGAAGAATAATTTTGACTCAAAGGCAGACCTACCCCAATACAGCAAAACCATAAAAGGCAGGCTCAGCCAAAACACCTCAGGAGGATCGGTTAAAAATGGGCGACCGTAGCGATAGCTTGCAAAAAATGAGAGCCATACCAAACCAGCTAGTAGCCCTGTTTGCATCTTGCCGCTAAAACGACGCACAGCCAGAAATAAGAAAATTGCAGTCAAGGCGGTATACACAAGACTTGGCCAACGAAGACTCGAGAGGCTCCACTGGCTACCCCACCCAGTACTAGCAATCCCCTGCCAAAACAAGAGCGGGGGCTTGGTGTTCTTGATCCCATCCATCTCAGACTGAAGTGGTAACCAGGCTCCAGAATCAGCAGTCATCCGCACAATGTGCATATATGGGTATTCATCACCGTTTTTAGGGGCAAATCGACTATCTAAGCCATAAAGATAGGTGAATATGCCTAAAAGCAAGATGAGGATGGCGCTACGGTAAGAAAAAGTACTTCGCATGCGCCTAGTTTAAAGGGCTTAGCCCCTAAGTGGCAAAAACCATACCAACCCTCTTAGAGACTATTGTTAACCACTTTTAGCTCTGAGCTTATGAAGAATCATTCTATCCAAAACTGCGTCTTACCTTAGATTACTGTTTAAGATAGGTGCATTCAATACCACTTAGTAACTATGAATATTGCATCAAAAAAAATAAAGATGATTACCATACGAAACAAATACCTTAGACTCAACTGCTTAATGACAGCGCTTGTAGGACTTAGCTTCATGAGCAGCTCCACAATCGCCCAAATATCAAATGCAAGTCAGTTATACAAAAACGGATTAGCAGCAAGCTGCTCTAACTGTCATGGCACAAATGGGAATGGCGTCGTTGGCGCTAGCATCCCACTCATCAACATATTTACTAACGAGCAAATACTGACTCAACTTCAAGCATACAAAAATGGTTCGCGAGAAGGAACGATCATGCCCCAGCTTGCTAAGGGCTATACAGATGAGCAACTTCAAACAATCGCCCTTCAACTTGGCAAGAAATAATAAAGGAGCCAATATGAATCGTCGACACTTCTTAGGTCAAAGCGCTGTAGGTCTTGGCTTGCTGGCAGGCTTCTCTAGTCAGGCTCGCGCTAATCTACAAAAAGCAGAAATATTAGTCATTGGCGGTGGTTACGGCGGCGCAACGGCAGCAAAGTATTTGCGCCTCTTTTCAAACAATACTGCTCGAGTAACTTTAATTGAGCCGAACCCAACGTTTATATCCTGCCCACTTTCGAATCTAGTGGTTGGAGGATCTCGCACCTTGAGAGAGCTTACCTCTTCCTATAACAACTTAAGCAAACGTCATGGCATTAAAATTATTCAAGATAGTGTTGCGAGCATTGATCCCGACAAGAAAACAGTTAAGCTCGCCTCAGGCAAAACCTTATCTTATGACAAAGCGGTTGTCTCGCCTGGCGTCAGCCTTATCATGAGCAGCATTGAAGGTCTGGCTCAGGCAAATAAAGTGGGGGTGACGCTGCAAGCTTGGAAGGCCGGTCCAGAAACGGAAACACTTCATAAGCAATTGGCGGCGATGCGTGACGGCGGCGTATTTGCTATTAGCATTCCAGAGGCCCCCTACCGTTGCCCTCCCGGACCTTACGAACGCGCCTGCCAGGTTGCGAGCTATCTCAAGCAATACAAACCAAAATCTAAAGTACTCATTTTGGATGCAAACCAAGATGTAACTTCTAAAGGCGCTTTGTTTAAAAAGGTATGGGCAGAACAATACCCCGGCTTGATTGACTACCGCCCAAGAAATAATGTCATCGCAGTAGATGCTAAAACAAAAACCTTGAAGATTGAAGTAGAAGACGACATCAAGGCAGACGTGTTAAATATATTGCCAGCAATGAGTGCTGGAGCAATTGCAGTCAATACCGGTCTTGCAAACTCCAATGGCCGTTGGGTCAACGTCAATTACTTAAATTTTGAGTCAACCGCGCGCAAAGATATCCACGTCCTAGGAGACTCTATTCAGGTTGCACCGGCGATGCCAAAATCTGGGCATATGGCCAACCAACACGCCAAAGTTGCAGCTGCCGCCATTGTTGCTGAACTGAGTGGTTGGGAAGTTAATCCAGCCCCATTGTTAACCAATACTTGCTACAGCTTTGTGAATGATAGAGAAGTAGTGCACGTTGCCAGCGTCCATCAATACAATGCTGCTGAAATGACCTTTAAAGCGGTTCCTGGTGCTGGTGGACTATCCCCTACCCCATCAACCCTCGAAGGAGTCTATGCTTGGGGGTGGGCGCACAATATCTGGGCTGACAGCCTAGCTTGACAGAGGCCAAGAGTTCACAAAAAAGAGGCTTTTGAGCCTCTTTTTTGTTTACTAACTCGCCTAGATACCTAATACTGAGACAAATAATATTTAATAAGGAGATTTAATGAGCATGCCACCTACCCTCCCCAAGGATGCATCTAAGCTGGAAGATGCCATTGAAAAATGGACGGTGCCCATTGGCAACTTATTTGTTTCTCTCTTTCATCGCATCGCCCTATTCGGTATTGGAGCAGCGACAGTCTGGTCGGCTGGTGTGGCCTTTATGGGAATGGCCAATAAAGGCTCAGCGTCGATCGAAGATCTATTGTTGCTATTTATCTATTTAGAGATTGGTGCTATGGTCGGGATTTATTTCAAAACCAATCATATGCCGGTGCGCTTCCTGATCTACGTTGCTATTACCGCGGTAACGCGTCTCATTATTGATTTGGTCAACACGAAACATGAAGCGGATATGGCCATCCTCTTCATGGGAATAACGATCTTGGTTTTGGCACTAGCCAATGCTGTGGTTCGTTACGCCTCGTTTAAATATCCGAGCAAAAACGGTATCAGCGATTAACTCGGTATTTCTTCTGCGACACTGGCCTGATAGGGGTGTATACCCCGATTCAGGCAGTTACGGACATAATCAATGCTAGTACGCAAGGCGTAGTAGTCGCCAGACATACTCTTGGAGACCTCAAGCCTTATAGCTTCGTACTCCATCAAATCAATTTTAGCCAAATACTCATCGTGCTTCGCGGGATCGTAGGAGGTAATTAACTCTCCTTCAAACGTTTTCAACACACCGTACATTCGATTAATGCGAACCTGTACTCGCCGTTTTCGATAGCTTGGTAAAGTTAGGAGGATTGGATAGGCAAAAGCGCAGAATGGCAATAACACCACAAAGAGTCTATTAACCAGTTCAGCCAACCAAAATGGCAAATAATCCATCAATAATGGTGAACCTTTTTCCTCAAAATGTACCGCTACAGGACTTTCAGGAAGTCCTGAATTTTTAAATGCAGGGAATTCGCCACGCTCTGCAAAAAATGAAGCTCGACCGTTAATCTCTTTTGCCGCCTCCAAAAATAAGAACTGGATTGCTGGATGCATCCGATCATCAATTAGCAAATGAGTGGTTGTTGCCAGAAGATTGATTTCCTTGTTAGGAAAGTTGCGAACTAAACTAAAGCCTCCCTCAGGAACTTTTAAGATGTGTAAGAAAGGTAGCAGGCGAGTAAAAGCCTCAGCACGTCTGAAGCTCAACAAGTGCAAACTGGGATCATTCAGCAAGGCTTGAACATTGGGAGATTCAATTCCATCCACCATGAATATAGCGCCAACTTCGCCTTTTTGCAAAGCTTCAACGGCTTTCTTGCCAGGCAAATACACAAATTGCGACCCTTCCTTTAGACCAGAAATACGCAATAAATTCATCGCCTGGGCATGAGTGCCACTACCCTCTACACCCAGTGAAATTTTGGAATTAGCAAAGTAATTTAGGCGACCATCCGTTGTTTCAAAGTCGCTACGTGTATTTTCTGGTCCGCGGTAAAAAAACCAGATAGGCTCATAACTAATACTGCCCAGCGACTGAATGCCTTCAATTCCTTTTTGATTTACTACACCAGCCTGAACAAATGCTGCCTGAACAGGATCTTTTCGGTCTGCTAAATGGGCAATATTTTCCTGGGCGCCATTAGTAGGAAGCAGCTCAAGTGTGATGCCCTTCTTAGCAAAAAATTCCGCATATTTTTTACCTAAAACTTGGTACTCGCCGCCAACGGATCCTGTAGCAAGAATCACATGCTTTGGCGGCGGTGGATCAATAAACCACCAAGTAATTACCAAGCCAACAAATAACAATAAGAGCAAAATCCATGCTTCACGCATAAATTGAATGAAATCATTCCAATATTCTTGAGTAGCCTCTAATAAGCCTAGGCTAGTATCTTTTAGATTTTTATTAAAGCTTTCCATGGTTTGCCTATTAGCAAAATGATCTAAAGACAATGATAATGTGCTTATTTACTTTCACAAGCGAAGATATCAAACCATGCACTTCCTTAGAAAATCCCAAGATCGTGGCTATGCTGACCATGGCTGGCTCAAAAGCTTCCACTCCTTCTCCTTTGCTGGATTCCACGACCCAAAATTCATGGGCTGGGGTAATTTACGAGTAATCAACGAGGACCGTGTAGCTGCTGGAATGGGCTTTGGAAAGCATGGGCACCGTAATATGGAGATCATCAGCTACGTCCTCTCAGGTGAGCTAGCTCATGAAGACAGTATGGGCAATGTCAAAGGTATTCCGCCAGGCGATGTTCAGCGCATGAGTGCAGGTACCGGAGTTACCCACAGTGAGTTCAATCACGCTAAAGACCAAACCACCCACTTCTTGCAAATCTGGATTGAGCCTAGCATTCTTGAAGTGACGCCTGGGTATGAACAAAAAACGATTCCGCTAAAAGATAAGCAAGGAAAACTTCGCCTAATAGCATCACCCAATGGTGAAAATCATTCCGTTAAGATTCATGCTGATGCAAAATTGTATGCGGGATTATTTAACGGCGAACAGTTTGCCACCTTGGCGATCAATCCAAAACTGAAGGCCTATGTTCACTTGATTCAAGGCTCTCTGAATGTGAATGGCGAAAAATTGACAAGCGGGGATGCACTACTCATTCAAGATGAAGACCAAATCCAAATCAAGGATGGCGAAAATTCTGAAGTGCTGGTATTTGAACTAACAGCCTAGATTTAACTAGCCTCTAAATTCCATGCTGTAGACAAATCGTTTTTCAGGATGATAGGCAACGGAAATCTCAAAAGGACTTCCGTTGGCATCAAAGTAGTGACGAATAATTGCCAGACAAGGCGTTCCCTCTGGAATATCCAAGGCCTTAGCCATTTCAGGTGATGCGCCGCAAGCATAAACGTCTACCTCGGCACGATCAATGTGCACATCAAAACGCCTTTCGATTTGCTCGTACACCATAGAATGTGTGTGGTCAGGCTCAGAAGTGAGCTCGGCAAATTTAGGCAGAATATAAATATCAGACCATGCAATAGTGAGATCAGAGCCTTGCTGCTTACGAACCGCCCCAATGTGATACCAAGACGATCCAACGGGCACCTTTAATAAACTTGCCAAAGCGGAATCACACTCTACGTATTCCTCTACTTCGTTAACCCGATAGGTTTCTTTTGGGTAGCGCA
>CAIMOW010000085.1 GCA_903843235.1 uncultured beta proteobacterium
CACCAAGATTTTGGTGGCGACTGATGTGGCCGCTCGCGGCATCGATGTACCCCGTATTAGTCATGTGATTAACTTTGGCTTGCCAATGAAACCAGAAGACTATACGCACCGCATTGGTAGAACTGGACGCGCTGGTCGTAACGGCGTTGCTATCACCTTGGTTGAACATCGTGATCGTGCAAAGATTCGCAATATTGAGCGCTTTACACAGCAAGACATCGTTGCTTCAGTGATCGCTGGACTTGAGCCACAAGCAAAGCCTAGCTTTGGTGGTGGCGGTCGCTCTGGCGGCGGTCGTTCTGGTGGTGGTTTCGGTGGCGGCGGTCGTTCTGGTGGTGGCTTTGGTGGCAATCGCTCTGGTGGCGGTGGTTTCGGTGGCGGCGGTCGTTCTGGTGGCAGTGGTCGTTCTGGTGGTGAAAACCGCTCAGGCAATCATTTCGAGGCACGCTCACAGGATTCACGTCCTGCGCGTTCTGCTGATTCACGCCCTTCAGGTGACTCACGTCCAGGCAATCGTTTTGGGGACTCACGTCCTTCAGGCGATTCACGTCCTGCGCGTACTGCTGATTCCCGTCCTTCAGGTGACTCACGTCCTGCGCGTTCTGCTGACTCACGTCCAGCACGCTCTGGAGATTCCCGTCCGTCCGCTGGTCCACGTTTTGCTAAACCCAAAGCTGGCGGTCAACGTAGAAATTTCAGCGGCAGCTAATCATGATTTCCCGTCGTCGTCTCAGTTCTCTTTGGAATCGAGTCGATTCCGGTGAGATTCATCTGGCGCCACGTAAGTGGCAGCCCTGGCTTAGCGACACGGGATCATTAACTCAAAAAATTGAGCGGGCAATTGGTCAGAAACTAGAAGTTCTAGTTCTGAGTGACTGCCGCCAGAACTTAAATAGCGACGAGAGTCGCTATTTTCATTTACAAACCAAACGTTGCCGCATTCGTGAGGTATTGCTTTGCTCTAACGGAATCCCTCTGGTCATGGCCCGCAGCGTGATTCCCACTTTAAGCTCTGGGGGCAGCAATCAAGCTGTTCTTCGCTTGGGAAGTAAGCCTTTGGGCGCCGTCTTATTTTCCAAAACCAGAAAACGTTCAAAGAAAAAATCTTTACGAGAAATTGCTCGTGTAAATAAACGCAGTTCACTGTGGCAGCAATGCCATCAGAAGTATCAGCAATTACCATCACCGCTTTGGGCGCGTCGCACCCTCTATAAACTCAAAGGTCGGCCATTATTGGTGTGTGAAATATTCTTGCCAGAACTACTGAAGTATTTAGCAAAGTAAGCAACTAATTTAGATTAGTTCAAACTCAGCCAGACTTGGCTAGCTTTAATCAAGGCCTCATCCCCTGGCTCACAAATAAATACTTTTCCAAAGCCAATGGCTTTGGCCGCCTCACCAATGTTTTGATGCGGACAAATGGCGCTTGCGTAAAGCAGTGTTTGTGTAAATTGATCTTGAATCACTTCACCGAGATAGCGCACCGCTTCTGAAGAAGTGAGTAGCCATAAGGATTGAGAAAAATCCATTTTGTGAATTGCATCCCAAGCAGGGCTGTAACTATCCAAAGGCACTCTGGCATACACTGAAATCGCTTTCACAGCTGCGCCTGCAGCTCCCAAGGTATCTGCAAGCCAATCGCGCCCGCCCTCACCTTTAAAAATCACTACCTTGTGCTCAGACCAATTCCAATCGAGGGATTGCAATTCTTTCCACAAGCCTTCCGAATCCCAATTTTCATTGTTTTCAGGTAGAAATATCGTTGTTGGAGTTTCTTCAAGTCCGATGCCATGATATTGCAAAGCGAGCTTACTACTGCCGCCCATAACCCCTATGGGGATAATCTTTTTTGAGAATTCTTGCCATGATCTCCCCAACAAACGCATAGTGCACTCGATGGCATTGGGACTCACAAAAATGGCTAGATCGACATCCTTTAAAACGGTTGCAATCTGATCGGCTAATGGATCAATTTTGGAATCACGCACCTCATCCCCTTTGGGGACTATTGTGAGTAAGGGCAATGACAGTATTTGGGGTAAAGCTTGCTTGCCAAGTTTTACTAGCGCGTCATTTTTTAAACTAGCACTGAGCAGTTCAATGAGCTGACGCGCTTGACCTGCGGGTCTAGTGACAATAATCGTCTGCGCACTCAATTAGACCGCCCTCTTTACGAATTATTTACTTAGGTAAACCATTGGGCAATAAATCTGCTGCACCCTGTGCAATTAAATCCTGGGCAACTGTTAAACCTAGTGCTTCAGCCTCGGCCACGTTTTGCACTGAGCCATTGGCCTTAGCCAAACAAATAGCTTTACCATCAACACTCGCAACAAAAGAGCGAATCTGCATTTGGTTTTGATCCCAGGTTGCATGAGCCGCCAAAGGAACCTCGCAAGAGCCTCCCAGTTGGCGTGAGACCATGCGTTCAGCAGAGA
>CAIMOW010000086.1 GCA_903843235.1 uncultured beta proteobacterium
GCTCTAATTTAGTCAATGTCAATCAAGTGATTTTGCTGTCACCCATTCCTAAACCGCAAAGCAATATTTATTGCGTTGGTTGGAATTACCTAGATCACTTTGACGAGGGTAAAAAGAATCGCGCTGATTCGGTTGTCAAAGAGTATCCAAAAGTTCCCGTTCTTTTTACCAAGGGCACTCAGACCATGAATGGTCCTTTTGATAACATTCCCTATGATGGCGGTTATTCAACCCAGATTGATTGGGAAGCTGAATTAGCAGTCATTATTGGCAAGAAGGGTAAGAATATTTCCGAAGAGTCCGCTATGGATTATGTTTTTGGCTACTCTGCTTATAACGACACTACTGCACGCGATGTTCAGCAGAAACGTCACTCAGGCCAATGGTTTAAAGGTAAGAGCTTGGATGGTCATGGACCAATGGGCCCTTGGGTTGTCACGGCTGGCGGTGTTGACTTGGATGACACGCGCATCATCTGCCGTGTGAATGGCGTTGAAAAACAAAATGCTAGTTACAAGCAGATGTTTTTCAAAATCCCTGTGATTATTTCCGAGCTATCACGAAGCTTGACATTGCTCCCTGGTGACATCATTGCCACCGGCACACCTTCAGGAGTAGGTTTTGGTAGAACCCCTCAAGAGTTTTTAAAGCCGGGCGATATGATGGAAACAGAAATTACTGGGGTGGGGATCATTCGCAATAAGATCGCTTAAATTAAAAAGTAAGCAATAAAAAAGCGCCGGAGTCACCGGCACTTTTTTATTGGGGAAAAACTAGAGTACCCAGAAGTGATGCGTTCCATCTTTACCCAGTTGCTCAACCAAACCAAACTCCCAGTCTAGGTAAGATTGCATGGCTGCGGTATCGATGCCAGTGCCTTCATAGGGGCGCTTATAGCGATCTAGCGGTGGTGAGGCGAGATGCGTTGCACCTTTCTCGATCTCCAATCCTGCATCGGTCCATGCTTTGTTGCCACCTGCCAGAACATAAACCTCAGCACTGCTCTGGGATTTAAATTCTTCTCCAATAAAGGCAGCTAATTCAGGTGGGGTGCTGGTGAGGACGTAACGATTCAACTTGGGTAGCTTGACTATGGCATCTGCCAGCCTTGAGCGTAGTGCAAACCAACTTCCAGGAATATGACCCTTCATGTAATTGGCATGAGTACTAAAATCAACTACCAAGGTGTTGTGATCAGCCTTGAGCCAAGCTGAAAGCACTGTTGGATCGACGTATTTAATGCTCGGTAGGCTTGGTATAGGAGCCTTCCATGGACCTTTCTCAGTTAAATCACCAGCTTTAATATCATCGAGTACATAAACCTCCCAGGCCATCTGCGCTAGCCATGAAGCTGGCATATTTGCTCGAACGCCAATAGGGTCTGCTAAGACGATGCGGGCGCCTCTTACGGGGGCAACCATCTCAGTCTCTTGTACGAGTTGACCACCAGGTACGGACCTAAAGCCCGGCAGGTGACCGGCTTCATATTCTTCTGGAGAACGAGTATCAAAAAAATAAGTAGTGCGATCTGCTTGACCTTGCCATTGAGCTACATCAGCAAAGCTTGTGCGTTTGACATTGGCTCGATCAGCTACGGAGCGCGCTCGCTTAGCAGCAGTATCAGAAATTTCATTGCTGACTTCCTTAAACTTGCGACTTTGACCTTTATCGAGGCCTTGTCCTGCTAAAGTCCAGCCAATCGTGCCATTGCGTAATGCTTTAACTTCATTCGGAATGCCAGCATTGATCAGGGATTGCGTGCCAATAATGCTGCGGGTTCTGCCAGCACAGTTCACAATAATTTTTGTTTTGGGATTAGGTGCTAGGTCCGGAACTCTCAGAACAAGTTCAGCACCTGGAACACTAATTCCTGTTGGGATACTCATGGTCTGATATTCATCAAAGCGGCGGACATCCACTACTACTAAGTCAGTCTTGTCATCAATCAACTTCTTGACCTCTTGAGCTGATAGAGAGGGAGTACCCCTTTTGGATTCAACCAGTTCGCCAAATGATTTGCTTGGTACATTCACGTCTTTGAAAATTTCACCGCCAGCAGCTTTCCATGCCTTCACTCCGCCTTGATAAATGGAGACATCGGTATATCCAAGGCCCAGAAATTTTTGTGCAGCAAGTTCAGCATAACCTTCGCCATCATCAAGCGTGACAATAGAGACATCTTTTCTGGGTAATTTTCCAAATGCATCAATCTCAATGCGCGAGAGTGGAAGATTTGCTGCAAAGAGGGGATGCTCCTGCGCGTGTGGGTCTTCTTCGCGCACATCTAAAAAAGCAATCTCTTCTTTATCCAGGAGTTTATTTCGAACAAATGCGTAATCTTTTGTCTTCATTGAGGTCTTATTTTTGTATTAATCAAACTGACCTCATTATCTCTGTTGACGCAATTTCTTTCAGTCTGATGTGCCGGATTGAATCTTTCCCCTGAAAAAAGCTATCCCACGAATAAATTGGGGAAAATAGGGTATTTTGCCCATTTAAAGGGGTTTTTCTAAGAGTTATCCCTGATCTAAGCCCTTATTTTTTACCGTTTTTATCGATATATACTGATTCGGCGTCTGTAATTGAATATTTAATAAAGAGGAGACAAGATGTCACAACACGATACATTGCTAGCTGCTTTTGAAACATACAAGGCAGAGAATGAAAAGTTCATTGAAAAAGGCATTAAGGCATCTGCTGCACGTGCTCGTAAAGCACTACAAGAAATCGCTGGCGCATGTAAAGAGCGTCGTAAAGAGATCACAGCTACAAAAGAAGCGATGGAAGCTAAGAAGTAATTTTTACTTACATTCTTAAGAAGCCTAGTTCAGCGATGAACTAGGCTTTTATCTTTATAGGTGCTACAAGATAACGAGATGTGATATTTTTTTATGACCAGAGCAGAATTTTTGCAGATGCTGATGGAAGAGGGTTACCCAACTCCCGTTGAAGTTTGGTGTGATCCTGGTGATCCATTGGGTGATCACGCTCACCCCTTTGAAGTCTATGCTCTGATATTAGCTGGCTCTATTGAATTAATCGTTGAGGGTGAAAAATCTACCTATCGGTCGGGCGATATTTTTTACTTAGGCGCAGAACAAGTGCATTCAGAAGTCTATGGCAAAGAAGGTGTAAGGTATTTAGCAAGCAGAAGAGAGGTCAGCAATTTCTAGTTGGATACCACTAGAGGCTTTTCTTGTTGTTTACCCATCTGGCCAATGACCCGAGCAGATGTAAAGTGATGCTTCTTAAAGATGGCTAGGACCTCTTGAACAGCATCTTGGCTACAAGAGACTAGAAGGCCGCCACTGGTTTGAGGATCGGTTAATAAAGCTTGCTGTGCTTTTGTGAAGTTTTCAGGCAAGCGGACCTCACTAGCGTAACTTTGCCAATTACGATCAGATGCTCCCGTAATGATGTCTTGGTCTGCAAGTTCTTGAACTTGAGAGAGCAGTGGAACTTGGCTCCAGTCGATATGGGCCGTGCAATGAGATCCTCGTGCTAGCTCAAGCATATGGCCAGCCAAACCAAAGCCAGTGACATCGGTGAGGGCATGAACTCCGGATAGCTTAGCAAGGTCAGGGCCGGCGGAATTTAACTTGGTAGTGTTGGAGATCATTTCTTGATAACCGGCCGGACTCAAGAGATCTTTCTTTAGTGCAGCAGAAAGAATGCCGACTCCAATGGGTTTTCCAAGAATCAAAACATCACCAGGTTTGGCTGCGGCATTACTTTTGACTTGCTTAGGGTCCATGATGCCGATTGCTACTAATCCATAGATGGGCTCTACAGAATCAATTGTATGTCCTCCAGCAATAGCGATACCAGCACCACGACATGCCTCTGCGCCGCCTTCTAGAATGCGTGCAATGGTGGCATTTGATAAGACCTTGATAGGCATTCCAACGAGGGCTAGTGCGAAGAGTGGTGTACCTCCCATTGCATAAATATCGCTAATGGCATTGGTAGCAGCAATTTTCCCAAAATCAAATGGATCATCCACAATCGGCATAAAGAAATCAGTTGTGGCAACAATTGCTTGTGACTCATTAATCTGATAGACAGCAGCATCATCAGAAGTCTCAATGCCAATAAGAAGCTCTTTTGGGAAGGGTAATTGCGGCACACCCTTCAGAATTTCTGAGAGTACCGCTGGTGCAATCTTGCATCCGCAACCACCACCATGAGACAAGGAGGTGAGGCGAGGTTCTGTATTTGCTGAATGATTTAGGGAGTTCATTTTTTCTCTATCAGAAATGGTCATTTATTGACGTAGTAGCATCTCAATTTTACCGGTCACTTCTCCGTTATCCGCATTATCAATTGCGCCAATCCAGACGCTGTCAATTTTGCCCTGCTTATTGAGAAGGAAGGTGGTTGGAATACCACGGGCTTTCCAGGTTTTGTAAATGATGCTATTGCGGTCTTGCAAAATCTCGATGCTGTTTTCAGGGATGCCAATCCCTTTCAAAAACTGGGTAATGCGAGGTTTCATTTCTGCCAAGTTAACAGCTAAAACTTCCAGACCTTTGGGGCCATATCTTTCTTGCAAGTAGGTGAGCTCCGTAAACTCTTCTCTACAAGGCTCACACCAACTAGCCCAAAAGTTCACAATCACTACCTTGCCTTTGAAAGCGTTGATATCGATTGGTGTGCCAGCTAGGTTATTTAGCAGTAATGGTGGGGTTTGACTCAAGCCAACCTTGCTTACGGGTTGCCATTGCGCATAGGCGCAATTAAGGCCAAGGCTAGCGCAAAAGAAAAACAGCGAGAAGATGACTCTTTTCGCTGTTAATTTTCTCAATAGGCGCATTACTCAGGATTCCTATAAATACACATTAGCCAATGAGTCGACTGGTTATTTTATATTTAAAGTTATCTGGATCTAAAGAATCAAAGCGACCTTCTTTATTCTCGGCTTGTGGATACATTAAGAAGGGAATGTCACCATTCTTACCTAGCTTAGAGCCTGGTAGAGCGATGTCGTGGTCGTAGTTATAGGCCATCCAATTCATTTCCCAATTGCCGAACAGGTAATCACGAATTGCCACTACTTTTGGATCAGTCACAGCTAGGCCACCAGTCTCTTCTAGGATGACTTTTCGTACGTCCGCAGGATCAACTGGGAACCAGCCATAACCGCTGGCATAAAATTCAGCACGGCAATGCTGTGCTTTAGTGATGTCACCAGATTTACCAAGGCTCTTATAGCCACGAGCAGAGTCAGCGATACGAATGCCATAGACGTCACGCGCAGCAATACCTACTGAGCGAGCGAGCGCTACAAATACCGCATTAATATCTGCGCACTTGCCGCCGAGATTATTGGTCTCTAGCATTAACTTAACGTCCCCTTGGCCACAGCCACGGGTTTTGGGATCGCGATGGGTATTGTCTACAACCCAGTTATAAATTGCCTTTGCTTTATCTATATCCGTTGCATTCGCAGGGAGGGAGGCAAGACATTCTTGCGCCCTTGCTTTAACAACGCCGTCAGTTGGCAAATAGGCTGTCGCTCGCGTCCAGAACTTTTGCTCTTCTTTGGATAGCTTCAGCACTGGATTTGGGTTGGATAGTTCTAGGTGACGATTGCGTGTACTGACAATCATGGCAACCTTCACTGAATGGGCGCTTGCAGATTTATCCCATTTAGTCCAGAGCATACGTGCTTGTTTATCTGGAGTCTCATAAATTTTACTTTCGACTTTTGCATCGCCTGATTCTGGTCTGATCGACAGTGTCTTGAAATAATCAGTATTCAAAACCAATGGCAATGGTATCCATGCCTCAGCACTACCATTGGTGTTTTCGAGATTGACTTCAGAGACGATCTCATAAGTAGTCCACTCTGGTGAGGATTGTGCGAATACAGACGACATTGGATTTAGGGCAGGCAGTGCAAATACGCCTGCGATAGTTTTGATGGCTGAGCGACGAGAAATACTCATTGGGTATCCTTATATAAGCGATAAAGGGTTAAAAGATTTTCGCGGAATGATTTTAAAGGGAGTTTTAACGGCTAAAGCTCTTTTTGGGTGGGCCAGAGCGCCTGGCAGTAGGTTTGGCACCACCTCCGGCGCCCCCTGAAGGTCTAGGCTTTCTAGATTGCTGGTGTTGCTGACTCCGTAATTGAATGGGTTGAGCCACCGCATGAGGATCTGGCTCAAATCCAGGAATCACTTCTTGTGGAAGTTTTTGCTTGATGAGTTTCTCAATATCTCGCAACATTTGATGCTCATCCACGCAGACTAGGGATACTGCAACCCCATTAGATCCAGCTCTGCCAGTACGGCCAATACGGTGAACGTAGTCTTCCGATACATTCGGCAGGTCATAGTTCACGACGTGAGGGAGTTGGTCGATATCAATGCCACGAGCAGCAATATCAGTTGCCACTAGCACGGCAATCTTCCCAGCCTTGAAATCAGCCAGCGCTTTAGTGCGTGCGCTTTGACTCTTATTGCCATGGATGGCCATGCTGGTGATGCCATCTTTCTCTAATTGGGTAACCAACTTGTTGGCGCCATGCTTGGTACGCGTAAATACGAGAACCTGCTTCCAATCATTGCTTTTTATCAGATGCGCCAAGAGCGGATGCTTGTTAGTTCTGTCTACCGGATGAATTAACTGTGCAATCGCTTCGTTGGTGCTATTGCTGCGCGCTACTTCGATTAAAGCAGGGGAGTTCAAAAGACTATCAGCGAGCGTTTTAATCTCAGTTGAAAAGGTTGCGGAGAACAAGAGGTTCTGACGTTGTTTTGGCAGGGCGGCCAAAATCTTTTTAATGTCGCGCAAAAAGCCCATGTCGAGCATGCGATCGGCTTCGTCTAAAACCAGAATTTCAATGGCACTCAGTGATACGCAATTTTGGGACATCAAATCCAACAGTCGTCCAGGGGTGGCTACTAAAATATCTAAGCCAGCTTGAATCGCTTTGATCTGGGGATTAGCGCCCACACCGCCAAAGATAACGGTAGATTTAAGACCAGTGTATTTGCCATAGGTCACAACAGATTCTTGTACTTGAGCTGCTAACTCACGAGTAGGAGTCAGAATTAATACCTTGAGCTGACGCTTTCCGGATGTGGGTTTGGCATTACTGAGTAAGCGTTGCAGGATCGGCAGGGTAAAGCCAGCAGTCTTGCCTGTGCCGGTTTGTGCGGCAGCCAGTAAGTCGCCACCTTTGAGTACTGCTGGAATAGATTTAGCTTGGATTGGGGTGGGAGTGGTGTAACCATGCTCCTCAATCGCGCGCAGGATGGAATCAGATAAACCGAGTTCTGTAAATAACATAGGGACCAATGAAATATTGGCCCGTATTCAATTAAAGGACTATCCCGGCCAATGGGGTGAGCTGCCACACTAGGGTGTCTGCAGTAAGAGACTGTATTTTAGCCTATCGCCCTAGGAATGCCATAGATTGGGCGTGAAAGCATTGGCATAGCCGGAGACAAAGAGTTTCTCGGCGCCTGTCTCTGGATGAAAGACGGCTCTTTTGATTCTGCCGATATTGCCGCCGTACACATGGATGCTGATTGAAGGCTGGTTACTTAAGTGATTGGCTACGACATGAATGTCATGAGTATTGGGTGAAACCATCGCTACTTGGCCTGGTAAGAAAATAGATTCCTCGCCGGCTTGATAACTGCCATCTTTTTGTGGATGAAAGGCGGTTTCTTTTTCGGCGCCACGCAATTGACCCACCATGCCCCATACGGTGTGATTGTGAATAGGTGTTTTTTGTCCTGGCCCCCACACAAAACTCAGTACAGAAAATCTCTCGAAAGGGTCCACATATAAAAGATATTGCTGGTAGTACTCAGGGTGTGGCTTACTGAGTTCATTGGGCAACCAATCATCTTCCTTAATCAAGGCTTCAAGAAGTCTTTTGCCTTTGGTGAAAATGATTTCTTCAGATGCCTTTTCATCCAGCAGCAGGGTGAGCCCTTTAATAAAAGTGAGTAGCTTACCTTCTTGCATACTTATTCCTTATTGGGGCTGGGTTGGTGGTTTCAATATTTACTGCAATATCAGAATCATATTACGGTGAGGAATTCCTGCTTCGTCATAGACTTCACCGAAAGAGCTAAAACCTAGCCTCTCATAAAAAGGCATAGCCGTGACTTGGGCATGAAGCTCAAACTCCATTATTCCTTGGGATCTCCCCAGCTCTAGCAGGGTCTTCAAAAGTGAACTGCCGATGCCATTTCGGCGATGCGCACTTAAGACAGCCATTCGACCGATTTGCCCCCTTTTGCCTGCTAGCCTAACGAGTCTAGCCGTACCGACGCATAAAGGTCTGATATAGGCCAAAGCATGGTCGGCATCCGCATCAGACTCATCAAGCTCCAATTCTTCTGGCACACCTTGCTCTTGCACAAATACAGTGGTGCGGATGGGGTGGGCATCAGCAATGGCCTCAGACCATGGTTTTATCGAAATAATGAGCATTTCCTTCAATGTATCAAACAATCGAGACCTTGTTTAGCCGGCGGCAGAAATTGTCATAAAAAGCATCAATATCGTAGTTACAATGAAAAATGAAGCCCAGATACTGGGTTCAACTTACAACCCTTACTTATTTAGGAGTTATCTTGAAGAAATCA
>CAIMOW010000087.1 GCA_903843235.1 uncultured beta proteobacterium
ATCAAGAAGTGTTTATTGAAACAACTCAATCCATTAAAGAATCACTACAAGTGTTGATGATGGAAATCAATCACTTGGAACAAACACTGGCGCAGAAAAAGTAGCTTAGCCGCTAAGGGGCTTATCTCACCATCAATATTGGGGCAATCGTCAGCTTGAGAATGTTTGTAAATTAGCGAAGATCAATAAGGTGTGAGGGCTGCTGCTGGCTGGTTTGAGCTAGGCTCAAGGATGCTTACCTAGCTAGGCATTCTTCCAGCGATCCATTGCAGCTTCGTCTGTCACGCGGGCATCTACCCATCGTCCGCCCTCAGGCGTCTCTTCTTTTTTCCAGAATGGGGCAGCAGTTTTTAGGTAGTCCATGATGAACTCGCATGCAGAGAAAGCCTCCCCGCGATGTGCGCTTGTCACAGCCACCAAAACAATTTGATCTGCTGGCAAGAGCGGGCCAACTCGGTGAATTACCAAAGTCTTCCGAATATCCCAGCGGGATTTAGCCTGATCAATAATTTCTTGAAGAGCCTTCTCGGTCATCCCTGGGTAATGCTCTAGTGTCATCGCCTTAACTTGACTACCCTCATTCATATCGCGCACGGTACCCAAGAAACTCACCACAGCACCTACCTGAAGATCAGCCTTACGAAGATTCGTGATCTCAGTAGTGAGATCAAAATCAGCTTTCTGAATGCGAATGAAAGTATTTGCCATCTTATCCACCAGTCACTGGCGGAAAGAAAGCCACCTCAGCCCCATCTTCCAGAGCAGTGCTGGCATCAACCATCTGATGATTTAAAGCGCAACGAATGGCTTTTGTATTACCCAAAACTTCGGCCCACACATCATCTCTCTGAGCGAGGTGGCTGCGTAGATCTGCAATCGTTTTCACTTCTGTGGGAATGGTGATGCTCTCCTGAGGAAGACCAAGCGCCTCACGCAAAGAAGCAAAGAATCGTAATTCAAGTTTCATATAAGAATCGTAATCCGATTAACTCAGAAGCGCACTAAACGGGATGTACTTGACCAGATCACCAGCTTTAATGGCCTGACTTGGTGGGCAGTCGATCAACCCATCACCCCAAGAGGCGCTCGTGAGAACGCCAGAGCTTTGGTTGGGGAATAAATCGAGACCGCCTTGAGAATTGATTTTGACACGCAAAAATTCATTACGACGATCTGCTTTTAACCAATCAAAGTCGGCGCGCATAAGGTATGACTGTGGCGCAATTGCATCACGCCCCTGTAATTTCAGAATAAAGGGACGAACAAACAATAGGAAGGTGACAAAGCTTGAAACGGGATTCCCAGGCAAGCCAATAAACCAAGCCTCACCGTCTTCAAGCTTTTCGGATTTCCGTACCGCTCCAAATGCCAAAGGTTTCCCAGGCTTAATAGCAATCTGCCAAAGATCTAGGCGCCCTTCCGCTGTCACTGCAGGTTTAATGTGGTCTTCCTCGCCAACAGATACACCACCAGAGGTAATAATCAAATCATGGTCTTTGCTTGCCTGACGCAAGGCTTGTCTGGTTGCATCTAGTCGATCCGGAACAATTCCTAAGTCGGTAGCATCGCAGCCTAAAGATTTGAGGCATGCTAATAAAGTGTCGCGATTGGAGTTGTAAATACCGCCAGGTTTCAAAGGCTCGCCTGGTAAAGCCAATTCATCACCCGTGAAGAATGCCGCCACTCTTAGACGACGCTTCACATTTAAATGCGTCAAACCTGCTGAAGCAGCAACGCCCAACTCTTGTGGGCGCAGAAATATTCCTGCAACTAATGCTGTTTTGCCTGCCGTTAAGTCTTCACCTTTACGACGAATCCACTGCCCAGAGCTTGGAGTGATGTTGATTTGGACTTGATCTATTTGATCTTCCAGAACAGTACAGTCTTCCTGCATGACCACTGCGTCAGCCCCCTGGGGAACTGGTGCACCAGTAAAAATACGTGCTGCAGTACCGGGCTCGATCTGCACACCAACGGATCCCGCCGGAATGCGCTGCACAATCTTGAGCATTTGACCTGGAGTGGTTGCATCAGCAATACGCACGGCATAACCATCCATTGAAGTATTGTCGAGCGGAGGTACATCGACCAAGCTATTCACGTCCTCTGCCAAGACTCGTCCAAGAGCAACCTGCGTAGGAACTCTCTCAATCTTGCTCACGGCCTTAGCATGTGAGAGCAAATGGTCTAAAGCCTGCTGAGCTGTCAACATCGGTGGCTTAGTCATGGCAATATTTTGGGAAATTTTAGAGGTCTGGTTAATTCAGATGCGTTGTGATGAAATTTTTAACCTCATTTATATCAGCATCAATATTTTCTACACGCTGCGGCAAAGACTTGATATCTTTAAATGCAGTAGGACATTCAGCTGGACGGCCTAGCGCCAACTCGATAGTTTCTTCAAACTTAATAGGCAATGCCGTCTCCAGCACAATCATCGGAACACCCACTTGCAAGTGCTGGCGCGCCACCTTGACGCCGTCAGCGGTATGCGTATCGATCATGGTTCCATAATGCTGATAGACATTACGAATAGTCTCTAAACGGTCTTCGTGGGTACTGCGACCAGATTGGAAACCGTATTTGCCCATCTCTTTAAAGATCACGTCTTGGGAGATGTCAAATCCACCAGCTTGATCTACTTGCTTAAATTTCTCAGCAGTGGCCTTACCGTCTTGACTTAAGAGATCAAAAACAAAGCGCTCAAAGTTACTAGCTTTAGAGATATCCATTGACGGACTAGAAGTATGAAGCGTCTCAGCAGACTTGCGCGCGCGATACACGCCAGTGCGGAAGAATTCATCCAGCACATCATTCTCATTGGTGGCCGCCACCAAATGCTCGATTGGCAGACCCATCATGCGAGCAATATGCCCGGCACAGATGTTGCCGAAGTTACCTGAAGGCACGGTAAAAGACACTTTTTCAGTACTGGATTTAGTCGCTAGCAAATAGCCCTGGAAGTAGTACACCACCTGAGCAACCACGCGCCCCCAGTTAATCGAGTTCACAGTACCGATTTGGTTATTCGCTTTAAAGGCGTGGTCATTGCTCACGGCCTTAACAATATCTTGGCAATCATCAAAGACACCAGCAACTGCCAAGTTAAAAATATTGGGGTCTTGCAAGGAGTACATCTGTGCAGACTGGAAGGCGCTCATCTTGCCAAGAGGCGACAGCATGAATACTTTCACACCCTCTTTGCCGCGCATAGCATATTCAGCCGCACTACCAGTGTCACCAGAAGTGGCGCCTAGGATATTAAGTTTTTGGCCTGCGCGCTTTAATGCGTATTCAAAAAGATTACCCAATAACTGCATAGCCATATCTTTAAATGCCAATGTTGGACCATTGGAGAGGCTTAACAAACCAATACGAGTACCACCCTCTTTGCCCAGCCAATGCAAAGGTGTAATGTCTTTCGCATTGTCTTGTGGTCGGCCATTGCAGTAGACCTGCTCGGTATAGGTTTTACGCAACAAGGCACGTAAATCACTTTCAGGAATGTCATCGCAATACAAGCTCAAGATTTCATAGGCCAGGTCTGCATAAGACAAGCCGCGCCAAGAATCGAGTTGAGCAGGCGTAATCTTCGGATACTGTGTTGGCAAGTACAAGCCCCCATCTGGGGCTAAACCGCCCAACAAAATTTCTAGGAAGGATTGCTGCGGACTATTACCGCGTGTTGATTGGTAACGCATCGTATATTAAGACAGATTTTCTAATCGAATTTTGACCACTTCACCGTCGACTGTTTTGAGATTCTGAATCTCATCAAGAGCGGCAAGCATGTTCTTCTCTTTAGTTTCATGTGTCAGCGTAACCAAATCGGTTTGACTCTCACCCTCATCCGCTTCTTTTTGTAAGAGTGCATCGATTGAAACGCCGTGCGATGCCAAGATCTTAGTGATATCAGCCAGTACACCAGCTTGATCAGCAACGCGCATGCGCAGATAGTAACTTGTAGTGATCTCACCCATTGGCAGCACTGGTGTATCAAGCACAGAATCACGCTGGAAGGCTAAGTAAGGAACGCGATTCTTAGGGTCAGCGCTCAGCAAACGGGCAATGTCGACCAAGTCAGCAATCACCGCGGAAGCGGTTGGCTCAGAACCCGCACCTTTACCGTAGTAAAGAGTAGTACCAACGGCATCGCCAAATACTTGAACCGCATTCATGGCGCCTTCAACGTTTGCAATTAGGCGTTTTGTCGGAATCAGAGTTGGGTGAACGCGCAACTCAACACCAGTGGTTGTCTTTTTAGCAATGCCCAATAATTTAATGCGATAGCCCAACTGCTCAGCATATTTAATATCAATAGCATCTAACTTCGTAATGCCTTCAACGTGTGCTTTTTCAAACTGCATTGGAATACCAAATGCAATCGCACTCATGATGGTGGCCTTATGAGCAGCATCAACACCTTCGATATCGAAGGTTGGATCAGCTTCTGCGTAGCCTAAACGCTGCGCTTCTTTTAAAACGGTAGCAAAATCCAAACCCTTGTCACGCATCTCTGAAAGAATGAAATTCGTAGTGCCGTTGATGATGCCGGCAATCCACTCAATGCGATTCGCTGTTAAGCCTTCGCGTAACGCTTTAATAATGGGAATGCCGCCAGCTACAGCCGCTTCAAATGCAACCATTACACCTTTTTCATGTGCGGCCTTAAAAATCTCATTACCATGCACTGCAATCAATGCCTTATTGGCAGTAACTACATGCTTACCAGCAGCAATCGCCTCAAGAACCAAGTCTTTAGCAATGCCATATCCACCAATCAACTCAACCACGATATCAATCTCAGGATTGTTAATCACAGCACGCGCATCATTCACAACCAATGCATGGTCCTTCACCAACTCTTTAGCTTTTTCTACATGGAGATCAGCAACAGTATGAATACGGATGCCACGGCCAGCACGACGCCGAATCTCGTCTTGGTTACGCTCGAGAACAGTGAATACACCACCACCAACAGTACCAATACCTAACAAACCTACTTGAATCGGTTTCATGATGCCTTTGCTGCAGTTGAAGAAGTCTTACGACCATGCTTTTGACGATAACGCTCCAGAAAACGTGCAAGGCGACCAATAGCCTCTTTCAACACATCTTCATGGGGCAAGAACACTACACGGAAATGGTCAGGCTTCGCCCAATTAAATCCAGATCCCTGAACCAATAACACTTTTTCTTCCTTCAGAAAATCCGCGATGAATTGCTGGTCATCTTCAATCGGATACATCTCTGAATCCAATTTTGGAAAGAGGTACAAAGCCGATTTAGGTTTGACACAAGTCACACCAGGAATTTCTGTAACAAGCTTCCAAGCAAGATCGCGCTGTTTTGCTAAGCGCCCACCCTCACCCACCAAATCATTAATACTTTGATAGCCACCAAGCGCCGTTTGAATCGCATATTGACCTGGCACGTTTGCGCACAGACGCATTGAGGAGAGCATATTAAGACCCTCGATATAGTCGCGCACCATTTCTTTATCTCCAGACACCACCATCCACCCAGCACGGTAGCCGCAGGAACGGTAGTTCTTAGATAAACCGTTAAAAGTAATGATGACGACATCAGTAGATAAAGATGCCAAGGAAAGATGCTTCTCTTGGTCATACAACATTTTGTCGTAAATCTCATCGGCAAACAAAATTAAACCATGTTCGCGCGCAATTGCGGTTAATTCAATCAATACTTCTTTGGAATAAATCGCACCTGTTGGATTATTGGGATTAATCACCACAATCGCTTTGGTACGCGGCGTAATCTTTTTCCGCAAGTCAGCTAAATCAGGCGCCCATTCTTTTGATTCATCGCAAAGGTAGTGAACGGGCGATCCACCAGATAGACTCACAGCAGCAGTCCAAAGCGGATAATCCGGAGCCGGAACCAGCACCTCGTCACCATTGTTGAGTAATGCATTCATTGACATCACAATGAGCTCTGAAACACCATTACCAGTGTAAATATCGTCCAAAGTCACGCCTTGGATGCCTTTTTCCTGGGAGTACTGCATGATTGCCTTGCGAGCTGCAAAGATTCCCTTGGAATCGGAGTACGCTGATGCATTGCTCAGATTGCGGATCATGTCGCGTTGAATCTCTTCTGGAGGATCGAAACCAAATACCCCCACATTACCAATGTTTAATTTGATGATTTTTTGACCCTCTTCCTCCATGCGCTGAGCAAGCTCAAGCACCGGCCCACGGATGTCGTAACAGACGTGATTGAGTTTTTCGGACTTTAGGATCGGTTTCACAATAAATTAAAGGTAAGTTCTTGAAATCTGAGAAAAAACAGCTAGCTATAATCCATATAATTATGACAGAGAGTGCATGTGAAGCTTCAATCTGACCGCCATTCCGGAGCCAATACGATCACCGGCTATGGTGACGGCTACGTCGAGATCAACAAGACCCCCTATAGACACGCAGTCTTGATTAGCTCAGATGGGGCCATCTCAGAATGGCCAATCAAGGTATTTGAAGACCTAGAACCAAGCCATTTTGAGGAAATGGTTACTCTAAAGCCAGAATTGATCCTCATTGGCACAGGCGTTAAACAGCGATTTCCCAAGCCAGAACTCCTAAAGGCCCTTATTTCAGCCAAGATTGGCTTTGAGATCATGAACTCTCAAGCAGCCTGCCGGACCTACAACATATTGGTTGGTGAAGGTCGGCAAGTCTTATTGGCCTTGATTGTGGAGGCCAACTAATGCAATTAGGCCAAACCAAGCAGTTGAACCTCTTAAACCCTAGCAAGATTTTCCTGCTGACCTTGATGTATGCGCTCCTCTGGTTTGGTACTTTAAATTACCGGCATTTAATCCCTTCAGATGAAGGACGTTATGCAGAAATAGCACGCGAGATGTTAGTCACGGGTGACTGGGTCACTCCGCGATACAACGGCTATCAGTATTTTGAGAAACCACCACTGCAAGTGTGGGCTACTGCGCTTGCGTTTAAGGCATTTGGTATTGGAAATTGGCAAGCTAGATTGTGGACTGCACTGACTGGATTTTTAACCATCATTGCAATCGGCCTTGCCAGCGCCAAACTGAATGGCGCACGAGCGGGATTTTTATCAGCACTCGTTTTGGCATCCAGTCCTATGTGGGTAGTCAGCGGGCACATGAACTCCCTCGACATGGGTCTGTCGGCATTCTTAGTAGCAGCGCTGTGCAGTCTATTATTGGCGCAGTCCTCGCAGAGTAAATCATCCACTCGCAATTGGATGTGGCTTTGCTGGGCCTTCATGGCGCTAGCGACACTATCTAAAGGTCTGATTGGTGCAGCCATTCCAGCCATGGTGTTTATTGCTTACTCAGTCACCAATTGGGATTGGAGGATTTGGAAACGTCTTCATCTTATAAGCGGCACTGTTATCTTCCTCATCATCTCTGCGCCATGGTTTGTTTTGGTATCTCAACGCAATCCTGAATTTTTGGAATTCTTTTTCATTCACGAACATTTGCAACGCTTCACGCAAGATGCTCATAGCCGAACAGGCCCTATATACTATTTTTTGCCCCTCCTTATTATTGGTTTGCTGCCTTGGGTATTGCAGCTACCCGGGGCGCTGGCCAAAGCATGGGGGGAGCGTTGGCGTGGATTCTCCAGCAGTTGGCTATTGGTGTGTTGGTCTGTCGTGATCTTTGCTTTCTTTAGTGTTTCACACTCCAAGTTACCGGGTTATATCATTCCGATTTTTCCAGCGTTGGCAATCCTTATAGGCGCCCGACTTGATCAACTCCTCGGCGAAAACAATTCACTTAGATTGAATTGGAAATTGCAAGCGCTTACTTTTGCAGTCTTGGGTGCAGTTGGCCTCTTCTTCCGCTCTGAGATTAGCCAACAAGCAAGACCCGATGAAATCCTTGCGTACGCCCAGTACACCCTATGGATCATTGCTGCGTTAGTAGTGCTGATGATCTTTAGCTTATTGGCCGCATGGAAAAGTAAACGCAACGGTCTGCTTAGCATCACGAGTTTTGCTGGAGGCTTTTTTCTTTGCGCTATCATCGCCGGCACTGGTCACGAAACTCTAGGGCGTGCAGTATCAGGAATTGATTTGGTCGAACAAGTAAAAACAGACATCCCTGATAAAGTGAACTTCTATTCAGTCAACATTTTGGATCACACGGTTCCTTTCTATTTGGGCAGAACTATGATCATGGTGGCATCTCCAGATGAGCTAGAGTTTGGTGTGCAGCAAGAGCCTCAGTTATGGATACCAACTCTCAAAGGATTTATCGCGCGCTGGAAAGAGGATGACGCCGCATATGCACTCATGGTTCCAGAGCAATATATTGAATTGCAAAAACAAGGTCTACCAATGCAAGAGGTCGGCAGAGATTCACGAAGAGTAATTGTGAAGCACCCAGATACAGCAAGCCCCACAAAACAATAAGGCCATCTATGTCAGCACTGCCATTTATTCCCTTTACTCGACCCAGCTTCGATCAAGAAACGATTGATGCAGTTGGTGAGGTGCTTCGTTCGGGTTGGGTGACCTCCGGTCCTAAGCTCGCTCAATTTGAAGCTAGATTAAGCGAATATTTTGGCGGACGTCCAGTACTCTGTTTTGCCAACGGCACTGCGACCATGAAGATTGCTCTGCAGGTTGTCGGTATTGGTGAAGGTGATGAAGTTATCACCACCCCAATCTCTTGGGTCGCCACTTCCAATGTCATTTTAGGGGTCAGGGCAAAACCTGTTTTTGTAGACATTGATCCGATCACTCGCAATATTGATCTGAGCAAAGTTGCCGCAGCCATTACCCCTAAGACGCGTGCCATCATGCCAGTGTATTTAGCTGGTTTGCCTGTAGACATGGATCAGCTCTACGCGCTAGCCAAGCAACACAATCTACGAGTGATTGAAGATGCTGCGCAAGCCTTTGGATCGCAGTGGAAGGGTAAGAAAATTGGTGTTATTGGTGATTTGGTGAGCTTTAGCTTTCAGGCCAATAAAAACCTCTCCACGGTTGAAGGTGGTTGCTTGGTTTTTAACAATCTTGATGAAGTAAAGCTTGCTGAGAAATTTCGCTTGCAAGGCTTAACCCGTCAAGGCATGGATGGCATGGATGTAGATGTACTCGGCGGCAAAGATAACCTCACCGATGTTAATGCAGTCATTGGTCTTCATCAACTCAAACAACTTCCTGCATTTCAAGCTCGTAGAAGCAACTTAGCGCGTCAGTACTTCGATGTCATTCGCGCGGAAATGAAATTCGCTGGCATTGAAGATTTCAAATTAGAATTACCTCCTGAGAATTTCACTGAGAGTAATTGGCATATGTTTCAAATCATCTTGCCTCTAAATCAACTCAATATAGATCGCTCCCAAGTGATGACAGAACTCAAAGACTTGGGTATTGGCACAGGCGTGCATTACCCAACCATTACCGGCTTTACCCTCTACAAGAATTTAGGCTATCAAGCTATTGATACCCCCATTGCAGAGCGTATTGGCCGCTCTATTTTGACCCTCCCCTTATTTCCTGGAATGGCTGATGGGGATGTTCCTCGTATTGCCCAGGGATTATGTAGCATCCTGAAAAAACACCGTAAAAACTAGCCGTACACAATAAATAGGCTTGATCCCCAAGATCAGGCAAAATTGCACCATGACTGCCAATTTAGCCGCCTCCAGAACGCTTAGCGTCGTCATTCCTGTTTATAACGAGGAAGATGGACTTCAGGCGTTGTTTGATCGCCTCTATCCAGCGTTAGATACATTGTGCGAAAACCGCAATATTAGTTACGAAGTGGTATTCGTCAACGACGGCAGTAAAGATCGCTCTGCTGGAATACTGGCTAAGCAATTTGAGCTTCGACCAGACGTCACACGTGCGGTGCTGTTCAACAGCAACTTTGGTCAGCATATGGCCATCATGGCTGGCTTCGAATATGCTCGCGGTGAATATATCATTACTCTGGATGCGGATTTACAAAACCCCCCCGAAGAGATTGCTGCTCTGACAAATGAGTTGTTAAAGGGTCACGATTATGTAGGTACTATTCGGGCGGATCGTCGTGATAGTTTCTTCAGAAAAATTGCCTCGCGCGCCATGAATCAGTTGCGCCAAAGTATTACCCACATCACCATGACCGACCAAGGCTGCATGTTGCGAGGTTATAGTCGTCGCATTGTGGACTTGGTACGCCAATGCGATGAAAACAATACTTTTATTCCGGCGCTGGCGTACACCTTTGCAGCCAACCCTACTGAAATCATCGTCAAACACGAGGAGCGCTTTGCAGGTGAGTCTAAATACAGTTTGTATCAACTGATTCGTTTGAACTTTGACTTGGTGACCGGCTTCTCGGTAATGCCATTGCAACTCTTCTCTGCACTCGGAATGCTTTTATCCCTAGCCGCAGGTAGTCTGTTTGTCTACTTGCTCGTGCGTCGCTTTTTATTGGGGGCTGAAGTTGAAGGCGTATTCACCCTTTTTGCCCTTACCTTCTTTCTCATTGGTGTGATGCTCTTTGGTCTTGGTTTACTAGGTGAATACATTGGCCGCATCTACCAACAAGTAAGACAACGCCCACGCTATGTGGTGCAAACTGTTTTAGAGAAAAAATAATTGCACGCAGTCGTCTTTGCCTATCATGACGTAGGCGTCAATTGTTTGCAGGCCTTGATCAATGCTGGTATTCAGATTGATTTGGTATTAACCCATCAAGATGACCCAAATGAAAACGTGTGGTTTGGAAGTGTTGCCAAACTCTGTGAAAATCGACAGATACCTTACCTTACCCCAACAGCAAGCGAACTCGCGGGGCTGATTCCCAGAATTCAGAGGTTAGCGCCAGATTATCTTTTCTCGTTCTACTATCGCCATATGATTCCGGCTAAGCTCCTCGCTTGCGCGAAAATTGCCGCCCTGAACATGCATGGCTCCCTCTTACCTAAATATCGTGGTCGCGCCCCAGTGAATTGGGCC
>CAIMOW010000088.1 GCA_903843235.1 uncultured beta proteobacterium
AGGTGAGAGGTTTGCGCGGTTTTCCCAGGCTTGTTCGATGATGCTTTGTGGTGATTGGCTCATGCTTTTCAGTTAACTATCAGATTGTTAAGGGGTTTTGACCCTGAAGGTAGATTTATCATTATATCGATGGGGCAAAAACCGGTATGAGAAGCTTTAAGCTTGCTATCATCTTCCCACTTTAGTCTTAATTTTTTACCTTCTTATTTGAACCCCTTTTACCCTGTAAAGTACGCCGTGCAACTGAAATCTATCAAACTTTCCGGCTTTAAGTCTTTCGTCAATCCAACCCATTTTGAAATGCCAGGTCAGTTGATCGGTGTTGTGGGTCCTAATGGTTGCGGAAAGTCGAACATCATTGACGCCGTCCGTTGGGTTTTGGGTGAGTCTCGTGCCAGCGAATTGCGCGGCGAATCGATGCAAGATGTGATTTTTAATGGCTCTGGTTTGCGCAAGCCATCTGGTCGCGCTAGCGTTGAACTTATTTTTGATAATGCGGATGGTCGCGCACAAGGTCAATGGAGCGCATTTACCGAGCTGGCAGTGAAGCGTGTTTTAACTCGCGACGGCAACTCTAGTTATTACGTAAACAACCAAGTAGTGCGTCGTAAGGATATTCAAGATATTTTCTTGGGTACCGGTATGGGTCCAAGAGGCTACGCCATTATTGGTCAAGGTACGATCAATCGTATCTTGGAAGCTAAGCCAGAAGAGCTACGTGTTTTCTTGGAGGAGGCAGCTGGCGTTTCTAAATACAAAGAGCGTCGCAAGGAGACTGCATCACGCCTTGAAGATACGCGAGAGAACTTGGTGCGCGTTGAAGATATTTTGCGCGAACTTGATCAACAACTAACACGCTTAGAAAAGCAGGCTACTGTTGCCGAGCATCATGCAGAGCTTTCTGCTGAGATGAAATCTCAACAGCAGTTACTCTGGTTTGTGCGTCAAACCGAGTCTGGTAAAGAACAAGAGCGTCATGCCAATGGTATACGTGAGACTCAAGTAAGCCTAGAAGAGCAAACAGCAAAATTGCGTCATGCCGAAACTGAGCTTGAGACAATGCGGACACAGCAGTACGCATTACAAGATAAAGTATCTGAAGCTCAGGGTGATTTGTATCAAACCAACTCTGATGTTAGTCAGGTTGAGTCCCAGATTCATTATGTGCAAGAAGCGCGTCAACGCTTGCAACAACAAACCCAAGACCTACATGCACAGCTTCAACGCTGGACTGTTCAAGAAACCGATGCTGCACAAGCTCAACGTACAGCAGAGCATGAACTCAGTCTTGCTTCAGAAAAAGAGCAATCTTTATTAGCCGACCTCAATAGCCTGCAAGATCAAATGCCTGGTCATGAAGAGTCTTATCAAGTTAGCGCAAGAGCATTAAATGATGCACGCGATAGTTTGGCTAGCATCGAACAGCGTTTGGCTAGTTTGGCTGAGCGCACCAAAGCTAGCGTTGCACAGCTAGAGGAATTGAAGGGGCGCGAAGCGCGTCTTGAGGGTGAGTTGGTTGGAATGCGTAAGCCAGATGCAGAGGCATTGCAGATGGCTTTGGATCGTCACTCTATGGCGCAGCGTAAAGTAGAGGAATCTAGACAGCGTGCTGGTGAAGCTCAGCAGCGCGTACCTGCTGCCGATGAAGCACGAAATGCTGCCCAACAGCAGATTCAAGCAGCCAATCAGGACTTAGCACAAACAGAAGCGAAGTTAACTGCGTTAACTGCGTTGCAAGCTAGTGTGCAGGCTCAAGGAAAAATTGGCCCATGGCTTGAAAGCAAGGGTCTCAAAGAGAGTAAGCGTCTCTGGCAAGAGATAAAAGTAGAGGCTGGCTGGGAAGCTGCTTTGGAATCTGTTTTGCGTGAACGCCTTGCTGCGATTACTGCAAAAAATGTTCAAGAGACTTTAGCTTTAGCGAATGACGCGCCGCCAAGTCGTTTAGCAATCTTATTAACTGAAGAGATTTCCCCAGCTCACACTGCAGTGCCGGCGGATTTTATTCCGTTATTGACCAGGGTACAGAGTGCAGGGGCACCAAGAATCTCAGCCGTTTTGCAAGAATGGCTCGACAATATTTATATCGCCGATAGCCTAGAAGATGCTTTGCATCGTCGTGAAAAATTACCAGCAGGTGGCGTACTTGTTACTCAGCAAGGCCATTTGGTTAGTCGTGTTGGTGTGCAGTTATATGCTGCCGATTCTGAGCAGGCGGGAATGTTGGCGCGCGCTCAAGAGATGGAAAGTCTCGAAAAGCAATTGCGTGCACAGCAGCTAATTCAGAGTGAGTTGCAGGGTGAATTAGATCAATGCATCGCTAATTACCAGGCTGCTCATCAAGCTGCGGAGCAGACTCGCATTAATGCCGAGCATGCTGTGCAGGAAGTGCATGGTTTTGAAGTAGAAAGAATGCAGCTGACTCAGGCCGAAGAGCAATATAGTCAGCGAGCTGCACAGATTCAAAGTGAGTTAACTGAGTTACGCGAGCAAATGGAGCAGTTGTCCATCGCTCATGAGCAAGCCTCATCTGAGCTGCTTCAATCTGAGGAATCAAAAGAAGGCTTGCAAGAAGGTCTGGCAGTTGCCCAAGAGAAGCTCGAGCTTGCAACACAAGAGCGCGATCGTTTACGTGAGTCTTTACGTATCGCTGAAATGTCAGCGCAAGAAGCTGCGTTTGCGACCCGCTCTTTGCAACAACGGATTGCCGATTTGCAACGCGATCAAAGTACTGCGCGTACTCAAATCATGGAAATTCAAGATAAATATGCTCTCGCTGAGCAAGAGCTTGAAACCTTAAGCGATGAAGAGGCGCAAGATAAATTACAAGGTTTATTGCTCGCACGTAGCGCACGTGAAGCTGCCCTAGCTAATGCGCGTACGGAGCAGGATGCCTTATTGCATCAACTACGCGAGGCCGATGAGGCGCGTATGCAAATTGAACGTAGCTTGCAACCTATGCGCGACAAAGTGGTTGATCTCCAACTGCGTGAGCAGGCTGCTCGTTTGAACTTTGAGCAGTTTGCAACTTTGTTATCGGATGCTGAAGCTGATTTAATAGCGCTTGAAGCGAGCTTTAGCACTGACCTCAAGGTTGGCGCATTACAAATTGAAGTAAATCGTCTGAGTGCCGAGATTCAGTCTCTGGGACCAGTCAATATGGCTGCTTTAGATGAATTGGCAAGTTCTCGTGAGCGTAAGCAATTCTTAGATGCCCAGTCAGCTGATTTGAATGAAGCGATGCAAACCTTGACGGATGCGATTGCCAAGATTGATGCCGAGACTCGTGACCTGTTACAAGGCACTTTTGACCAAGTTAATCTACATTTCGGTAAGTTGTTCCCTGAACTCTTTGGTGGTGGCCATGCTGAATTGGTGATGACTGGTGAAGAAATTTTGGACGCCGGTGTTCAGGTGATGGCACAACCTCCAGGCAAGAAAAATAGCTCTATTTACCTGCTTTCAGGTGGTGAGAAGGCGTTGACTGCGATTGCCTTGGTGTTCTCTCTCTTCCTCTTAAATCCAGCACCATTTTGTTTATTAGATGAGGTTGATGCCCCATTGGACGATGCAAATACCTTGCGCTATGCCCAGCTAGTCGCCAAAATGTCAAATAAGACGCAGTTTTTGTTTATTTCTCATAACAAGATCACTATGGAAATAGCCCATCAGTTAATTGGTGTCACCATGCAAGAGCAAGGTGTTTCCCGAATTGTGGCGGTGGACATTTCTTCTGCCGTATCGATGGTGGAGGCTGCTTAAGTGTCACTAGAGCAAATCATGACAATCCTAGGCTTGTCTGAGTTGCAATTGGCGCTTGCTGTGATTGGCCTACTGATTTTGATAGCAGTTGCTATCCTGAATTTCAAATATGCACGCGCTCGTCGCAAAGCAAGGGAGCAAACAAATTTCTCCTTAGATGAGCATTTTGTTCGTGAACCAAGTTTCGGTGGGGCCTCCACTTTAGATTCACAATTGCGAGCAGAGCCCGGATTCTCAGAATCTTTGATGCCAACGATTGCGCCAGCGCAAAAGCATGCCATTGATCCTCGGATTGACTGCGTGATTACCTTACGTTTTGATGAACCAATTAGTGGCGCTGAAATCTTAGATGAAATCAATGCATGGTCTGATCTAGATGGGCAATCCACGGCAAAGTGGATGTGCGAAGGCTTGAATGCAGATGTAGATGCCGCAGAAGACTGGGAGGAGTTGCGTGCAAATGCTTCTTATGCCGAACTACAATTAGCCATTCAATTAGCAAGTCGTCTCGGACCAATAGGCGTCTTAGAGTTATCCGATTTTTGTTCACGAGCACAAGCGCTTGCTGAAACTCTAGGCTCACAAATCGATATGCCGAGTGTTAATACGATGATTGAGGGTGCAAAAGAGTTGGATGCTATGGCCGCAGAGAGTGATATCCAATTAAGTATTAATGTACTGTTTGATGAGAAACTCTCTTGGTCAGCGCTACAAGCTCTGATGTTACACAGAGGATTTCAGCTGGCTCCCAATGGTAGACAGTTTAATTTTTTAAGTAACAATCAATTACTTTTTAGTAGCGCCGATTTAGATCCTAGTGCTCCAGTAAGCCAACTGACTTTACTCTTAGAGGTTCCTTTGGTTGACCATCAGCAACGCCCATTCGAGAGAATGTTGGGCGAAGGAATTGAGATTGCTCAATCAGTTCACGGCCGCTTGGTTGATGACAATGGCATTAATCTCACCGAGGCTGCGGTAGTTAGCATTCGTCAGCATTTGGATACCTTGTACGACAATCTTGAGAAGAGTGGCGTTTCTGCTGGCTCTTCTACCGCTAGTCGATTGTTCAGCTAAGGAAGCGCTTTGCCGTCCTCTAGTCCGATATATTTAGCGGATCGCTACACTTTCTTACAGGAAGAACTTGCCCGTTTAGAGCATGCTTACTATGTTCTTGATGCGCCCATACTCCCTGATATTGAATATGACCGTTTATATCGAGAAATGCTCGAGATCGAGGCTATTCATCCTGAATGGGTTACTTCAGAGTCACTTTCACAACGCGTGGGCGGTGCTGCTCTCAAAGAATTTGATTCTGTTCAGCATGCGGTGCCAATGCTGTCCCTCAATAATGCCTTTGAGGATGTAGAACTCATTGCCTTTGATCGTCGTTGCAGAGAGGGCTTACATGCTGAACAAGTCGACTATGCGGGTGAACTGAAGTTTGATGGCTTAGCAATTTCACTGCGTTATGAAAATGGCTCCCTAGTAAGGGCTGCTACCCGTGGTGATGGGACTTCTGGAGAGGATGTCACCGCCAATATCAAAACCATACGGGCAATTCCTCTAAAGCTATTAGGAAGAAATATTCCAGTGGTATTAGAGGTGCGCGGTGAAGTCTTTATGTATCTCAAAGACTTTCAGAAAATGAATCAACAAGCTGCAACTCTTGGCGAAAAAGAGTTTGCTAATCCACGAAATGCCGCGGCAGGTAGCCTACGTCAACTAGACTCAAAGATTACCGCTAAGCGACCACTATCTTTCTTTGCTTATGGCTTAGGAGCTCTAGAGCCACAATCTTGGCTTCCAGCTACACACGAAGAGCTGCTCAATGCTTATGTAGGGCTGGGGCTACCAGTGTGCCCTGAGCGTAGGGTTCTGAAGTCAGTTGAAGAAATTCTCACCTTCTATCACGAGATCGGCGCTAAGCGGGATTCGCTTCCTTATGACATTGATGGTGTTGTTTATAAGGTGAATTCTTTTGCTGAGCAAGTTAAGCTAGGTTTTGTTTCTAGAGCGCCGCGTTTTGCCCTGGCACATAAATACCCAGCGCAAGAAGCCTTAACTACTGTGTTGGGCATCGATGTGCAGGTAGGTCGCACAGGCGCGATTACCCCAGTTGCGAGGCTAGCCCCAGTAGAGGTTGGTGGTGTAACCGTAACTAATGCCACTTTGCATAATGAAGATGAAGTGAGGCGTAAAGATGTTCGTATAGGCGATACAGTAACTGTTCGCAGGGCAGGAGATGTTATCCCAGAGGTAGTATCAGTGGTTAAAGATCGTCGCCCTAGCAATACCAAAGAATTTGTAATGCCAAGCCGTTGCCCAGTCTGCGATTCTCATATTGAACGTTTAGCTGATGAAGCGGTAGCGCGTTGTAGTGGCGGACTCTTTTGTGGTGCTCAGCGCAAACAGGCGCTAATTCATTTTGCTCATAGAAGAGCATTGGATATTGAAGGTCTGGGTGAAAAGATCGTCGATCAGTTAGTGGATCAAAATCTAGTCAGAACCCCAGCCGATCTCTATCGCTTAGGTCTTACAGCCTTAGCTAATCTAGAGCGTATGGGGGATAAATCTGCTGACAACCTTATTCAAGCGATTAACAAGTCCCGCAATACGAGCCTTGCTAGATTTATTTTTGCCTTAGGGATTCGTCATGTAGGCGAGACTACGGCGAAGGACTTGGCCAATCATTACCAATCCATGCATGCCTTAATGGCTGCTACCTTAGAAGATCTCTTAACGGTTAAGGATGTTGGCCCCGTGGTGGCAGACTCCATAGTTAGTTTTATGGAAGAGGCACATAACCGCGAGGTAATTGAGCAAATCTTGGCTTCTGGTATGCAGTTATCGGTCGAAGAAAAGATCATTAGCGCTGCGGTAGCGGGAAAAACATTTGTGCTTACAGGCACCTTCCCAACCATGACCCGAGATGAAGCGAAAGATTTGCTGGAAAAGGCTGGCGCTAAAGTTGCTGGCTCCGTCTCTAAGAAGACAGATTATGTAGTTGCCGGGTCAGATGCCGGGAGCAAGCTCACCAAGGCTGAAGAGTTGGGCATTGCCGTGATAGATGAAGCGTCCATGCTGGAGTTATTGAAGTAGAGCTTAAGTTCCCAGAACTTCCAATAACTCCGTCTCTAACTGGATCTGCAACTTTGGATTCTTACTCAGGTTTGCTGCATCCAGAAGTAATACGTCTTCGACACGTTCACCCAAGGTATTAATTCTGGCTGTATGTAATGAGACATGATGTTTTGCTAATACCCTAGAGATTGCATAGAGTAATCCAGTGCGATCACTTGCGGACAAGGAGAGAGCATAGTACTGGCCCCGTTCATCTGGAACGATATGAACCCTAGCTTGGATTGGAAAGCTACGAGATTGTCTAGAAAGGCGTCCCATGCTTGGGTTAGGAAGGGCATCGCTACTTTGTAGCGCTTCAGTGAGTTCGTATTCAACCAATTGAATCAGATCTCGATAACTGCCACCTTCGTCTACTAGATTACTGCCTGAGATTTGGAAGGTATCCAATGCGTATCCATGGCGCGTGGTATGAATACGTGCATCCCAAATGGAGAAGCCGTGGCGTTCAAAATAAGCACAAATGCGGGCAAACAAATCCGCTTGATCTTTGACATATACGGCGATTTGTAAACCCTCGCCGATAGGGGAGAGGCGAGCGCAGACAATCGGCGTTTCACTACCTACTTTATTAAAGAGATGGCGAGTAAGCCATGCAATATCAGCGGCATCTTGCCTTAGGAAAAAACCAACATCTAATTTGCCCCATAACTTCTCGTAGCTTGCATCTTCAATGCCGTAGAGACGTAATTTTCTGCGGGACTCCTCTTGATGTTGTGCAAGCTCTGAAGAAGCATCTGGCTTTGCTCCGCCCAAGACGCGTAGGGTCGCACGATACAAGTCTTCTAGGAGTTTGCCTTTCCAAGCGTTCCAGACCTTAGGGCTGGTGCCACGCACATCAGCCACCGTTAATAAGTACAACGCCGTAAGATGACGCTCATCACCAACTTTTTTAGCAAACGCTTTGATCACATCGGGATCGGTAAGGTCTTGTTTTTGAGCTACTTGGCTCATATTGAGGTGTTCCGATACTAGCCATACTAATAATTCTGTATCAGCCTTATCAAGCCCATGCTCTCTGGCAAACTTACGGGTATCTGCTTTACCTAAAACTGAGTGGTCTCCACCGCGGCCTTTGGCAATATCGTGAAAGAGTGCCGCAATCACCAGAAGCCAGGGTTTTTCAAAATGGGCGATAAGTCTGCTGCAAAAAGGAAATTCATGGGTGTGCTCAACCACCATAAAGCGCCGCACATTACGTAGCACCATCAAAATATGTTGATCTACTGTATACACATGGAATAAATCATGCTGCATCTGACCAACAATTTTTCTAAATGCAGGTAAGTAACGACCTAGAACACTGGTGCGGTTCATTAATTGAAATGCACGGCTGACGCCTTCTGGTTGTTTTAGGATTTCAATAAAGAGCGCCCTGTTAACTGGGTCTGCACGCCACTTACTACCCATAGTTTGTCGTGCGTTGTAAAGCGCCCTAAAGATCGTAGCGGAAAGACTTTTGACATTGGCTGTTTGCGCAAACGCAAGGAATGTTCTTAGAATCTGTTCAGGATGCTTTTGGTATAGCTGTGGGTCTGTGATGTCTAGTACACCTTGACGCTCAATAAAGAATTCATTTCCTTCGCTAGAAATAGGTCGAATTGTCTTAGATTCTTGGGAAAAGAGTAGCGCCTCAATATTTTGCAGGAGCACATCATTTAATTGGGTTACTGCTTTTGCAGCCCAATAGTAGCGACGCATGATGGCTTCACTTGCAAGGCGAGAAGAGTCTTCGGTAATGCCCATTACTTTTGCTAGTGGGGCTTGTAGGTCAAAAGCTAAGACATCCTGTCTGCGACCAGCGAGAAGATGTAGGTTTGCGCGCAGAGTTTCTAGGAATTTCTGGTTGCGATTGAGCTCTGTCAACTCTCTTTGAGTGAGTAATCCAGCTTGGTGCAGATCCTTAAAGGTGCTACCAAGCAGAGCAGCTTTACTGACCCAAGAGATGACCTGAAGATCGCGTAAACCACCTGGACTCTCTTTGCAGTTGGGCTCTAGAGAGTAGGGTGTGTCTTGATATTTATAGTGACGCTGAATCTGTTCAGCCAACTTCGCTTGAAAGAAAATTTTTGGATCGAGTGAGTTTTCAAACGCCTTGGAAAATTCTTTAAAGAGCATTTTTTTACCGCAAATAAGGCGCGCTTCCAGTAAAGAGGTGCGAACAGTGATGTCTTGCTCTGCCTCACTGATGCATTCGGCAACCGTTCTGACGGAGGAGCCAATCTCAAGGCCGGTATCCCAGCAATGTGCGACAAACTTTTCAATTTTGCTTGATAGGGTCTCTTTAATCAGTTTTTGATTGTTCGGAAGCAGAATCAATATATCTATATCGGAAAAAGGAAATAGCGCCCCTCTACCAAAGCCGCCGACTGCAACTAGGCTTGCTTCATCATTTAAGTTGCATGAGTTCCACAAGCTTATTAAAAGCTGATCGCTTAATTTACTTAGTTGCTTAGTAAGCTTTGTGACGAATTGATGTTTACGAAATTCTGCATAAGCAAGTTCGCGAGCTGAGCGTAAGCTCTTCGCATCAGTAATTGGCGATAAAGGTTGCGCCGCCTTAGTCATATACCTAAGCGCTTGCGAGAGTGGGCCTAAATGACAAGCCTTTGACAAAATCTGGCGGTGGGTTACTTCCCTCAGACCAGGTGAGCACTTCTACACCAGTAGCGGTGACCAACAGGGTGTGTTCCCATTGCGCAGAAAGACTGCGATCTTTTGTTTTAACTGTCCACTGATCCGGCATGGTGCGAATATCACGGCGTCCAGCATTAATCATGGGTTCGATCGTAAAGGTCATGCCTGCCTCTAATTTTTCACCGGTACCAGGGCGTCCGTAATGCAGAATTTGGGGATCTTGATGAAACACTTTGCCGATACCATGACCGCAGTATTCACGCACGATAGAGTAGCCAGCTTTTTCAGCATGCGCCTGAATTACGTAACCGATATCACCTAAAGTCGCACCAGGTTTGACTTGAGCAATGCCCAACCAGAGGCACTCAAACGTAATTTGGGTCAGGCGTTTTGCTATTACGGAAACTTCACCAACCATAAACATGCGGCTGGTATCGCCGTAATAGCCGTCAGGCGTAATGACCGTGATGTCTAGGTTGACTACATCACCCACCTTCAGAATCTTCTCTCCAGGAATGCCGTGACAGATCACGTCATTGACGGAGGTGCAAATAGACGCTGGGAAAGGGGGGTACCCAGGTGGTTGGTAGTTAAGTGGAGCAGGAATCGTTTTTTGGACGTTCAGCATGTACTCATGGCAGATGCGATCCAACTCACCGGTGCTCACGCCAGGTTTCACATGAGGCGTTACATGATCCAGAACTTCGCTGGCTAAGCGGCCGGCCTCGCGCATCCCTTGGATGTCTTTTTCTGCGGTAAATACACTATTCATGCCTTGATTATCAACGACTTGGCTAATTTCAGTTTGTAGGAAATGCTTAATTTTTAAGCATATTGCTTATTTTGGTGCAAGTTTACAGTGAAATTCGAAAGGTTGGAGATGGGGAGTGGTAGCTAGAGCATTGATATTTAAGCTATAATTTCGGTCTCAGGTTAATTTTTGACTTGAAATCGCGAGTTGGGCCTTCCAGGGTGGCACTTTTTAGTGCAGCTAGGACCCAACTTTAGAACACAACCCTTAGGAGAAGTTATGTCAGTAACTATGCGTCAAATGCTGGAAGCCGGTTGCCATTTTGGTCACCAAACCCGTTTCTGGTCCCCA
>CAIMOW010000089.1 GCA_903843235.1 uncultured beta proteobacterium
AAGTGTGCGACGGGCAAGGCTTTTCATGAAATTACTGACCTAAAGGTTTTGGCAGATTACCTGCATATTTATATAACTCTCCTTCGTACTGCTTAAGGATCTCGGCTAAAGCCTGCTGCTGACCAATTGCTAGGGCTCCAGGGGTATTGTCTTTGAGTGCAACGCGTCTAGAGTAGCGATTTGCACCAATGAGGGGATTGGTTTTTCCGCCATTAGCAACGGTTAGGAAAAACTCTATTGTCACAACTGCCTCAGGGCGAATACGGTAATCCCCATAGAACTCTTCCACGGAAGCTTGCAAGGTGTAGTAAGGAAAGAAGGTATTGCTTTGACCTACCGTTGTAGAAAAGATATTAGCGTTATTCAACCACTGGCGTGTGGCATTGCCAATCATCTCACTCGGAATTGTCGAATAAATGTTGTAGAAATCTTTTTCATAGCGCTGATCGCCCAGTCGGTAGACCATAGACTTCCCATCAGAGGGCGGCGTCACAGAGATAGATCCAACCTTTAACCAAAAACTAGTACGTGGCTTATAAGGGGTGTCAATACGCTCAGGGGCAACCATCCAGCTAACAGGTTGAATTGCTGGCTGTTTGGGTAAAGAGCATGCAGTCAAAATGGTGACGGATAAGCCGCAAACAAAAAATTTTAGCAAGGCTGCACGATTTATCAATTGAGTTCTCATTTTTGCGCTCCATTCATAGGCAGCGTAATTCGAGGTGGCGGCTCACTCCAGATCAGACTCGATGGCGACTGACTGGCAATTCTGGTCAACTCATTTAACTGCTCGCTGGTTTGCTTGAGATTCTCGATAGTGACGGCAGAATCGCCCTGAATGCTGGTAATCGTCTGGCGCAAAGAGACCATAGCGCCGACCAGCTCACGCATCAAAACATTTAACTCATCTTTATCGGTCACTTTAGCAATACGAGCCAATAAAACATTCAAATCTTTTACAGATTGAATAATGCCATCATTATCTTTGCCATTGCCAGCCATCATAATGTTTAAGTTGTTCAGTAAAGCATCAAACTTTTTCTGAGTACCGTCGATATTTATCTGATTTATGCCGTCGATTAACTTCTGAATACCACTAATAATTTGGTCAGCTTGATTCGGCAAGGAAGGAATGATTGGGTAATCTGGCTTCCAGTTGTAAGGCAATGGTGGGTAAGCATTGGCATTCGGGGTGAAATTGAATTCAATATAATTAACGCCTGTAATACCCTGGGATTTAACTTGTGCGCGTAAATTGTTTTTAACGAGCTCATTGATGAGGTCTTCGTTAACTGTTTCTCCAAGGATCTTCATGCGAACCACTACATATTCTTTTCTTTCCTGAAACAGTATGTCCTTTTCATAGATATCTCCAGATAAACCAATTAAAGTTACCTGGCCAATCTTAACGCCCCTAAACCTCACTGAGGCTCCCGTATCTAGGCCTGTCACAGACTGTTTAATATAGGTCTCAATCACAAATGATTTTTTAAAAAGCTGGCCTGATCCAAAAATAAGGACGACTGCAACAAGTACTCCAATTGCAGCAAGCACAAA
>CAIMOW010000090.1 GCA_903843235.1 uncultured beta proteobacterium
AGGGGATTGTAAGGATTGTCAAGAAAGTTTTGGGAGCGCCAAAATGGGGACTCCAAAATCTCCTGCACAACAGCATAAAACCCACCCTCGACATGGTCAGTGAACTCTAGGACCTCTTCGATATACCCAACAGTACAAGAGGATCGAGCGGGGTTTAGAAAATTGGCAATTGTAGGCGCTGCTCTATCCATCTGAGTTGTCTATCCTTTAACGCACGTTAAGCGTAATGATAGCAATAAGAAATTAATCTCTGCAGGTGGATTTAGCGCAATCCTTGAGGATTGGGGAAGACTAGCAATTAAATCAATCAATATGCGTAAAGGGGTTGATGGGAATGCATCAAAAACTACATGAAAGATGCAACAACTTATAAAACTAAGGGTTTACTTAGGGATAGATTCTTTGGATATGGTTATCAAACGTGGGTTGATCCTCGTCCGAACTCACAAATTTATCTATGGTTGGGTGCATATGGACAGTGGACTGTGATTGATCCAGTTAGTGAAAAATATTAATTATTTTCAGAAATAAATTAAATCGTGAAGATAACAATCAGATTATGAAGATTTTCAGGGCATGGATTAAGACAAATTAGTCGGTTAAACCTTAACTGCTGAATTGTAAGTTACTCATCCAACTATCGATTTACTATCAATCTATTTTTTTATCCAGTCACGAATCTTTTGAGTCGCTTCATCACGAATTCCATAGTAACCATGATGACTAACCGGTCCACATACGTCTGCTTCGTTAAATCCACCCTCCATCACAATTAGATCTGTTCCGTACTTTTCATGATTTTCCATTCCTGACGATGGTGGTGTAACTCTACAACCATCATATTTGTGAATAACAATCAAGTTTCTACTTTTGGATTTTCCGGTGTCTAGTCCACCGATAGATGAAACTGATGAGGTATGAATAAACCCTGCCACCTCACCATCCATGTTTTCTGATTGATAGATTGTTTCTATCGTACTCAGACTGGTACCTGCAATATAGATTTTTACTTGAGGGTATTTTGATTTGACATCTGCTACTACTGCTCGCATACGGCTTAAACTTCTACCTCTGTCTATTGAGATTGCCGCAATATCGTTGTCAGATAAAAGCGATCTCGATGCAATTAGAAAATTACTCTTTCCATTAAAAAATGGTGTTCCATCTTCGTTCTTTTGAATTCCCATTGTTCCATTGCCACCAGGCATCATTATCAAAATATATTTTGGTGGCATGATTTTTGATGGAGTAAAGACATAGGGAATTTTGTCACCATCATCGAAGTGTGCTGAGTCCACATATAGATCAATAGATTCAGATGCATTGATTGTGGTACTTATTAAAACGAAGATTGCTATCAGTAGTTTCTTAAAATTCATTTATTCACCACACTGTAGTAAGTCGCATATCCAATACCTAATTTTTGACAAGTTTCCCTTACTCCCACTCCTTTGTCTTTCAGTATCAGTACCGCATTTTTAACACCTTCGTTAACTGTGCTCGGTCTACCTAACTTCACACCGTTCTTTCGTGCCCAATCCAATCCTGCCATGACCCCCTCACGAATCACTTCTCTCTCAAAACTTGCTAGAGAACTGAAGATGCCAAAGATCATGCGTCCTGAGGAAGTTTGCGTATCTATGAATTGCTGAGAGAAGAACATAACGGAAGGATGGGAGTTGGCAAGAATGTTCCTATGTGAACAAATCACGAATAGGACATGGGTTTAATACATGGGTTGAAACAATAAAAAAGTCCTCATAACCTTTTGATTTATAGGGACTTTTATGCTTATGGCGGAGAGAGAGGGATTCGAACCCTCGAAGAACTTGCGCCCTTGCCTGATTTCGAGTCAGGTACATTCGACCACTCTGCCACCTCTCCGAACAGAAGGGCAATTATAGCTTTGGGATCGTTTTCTCTTAATAACCCTATTTAGATCGGCTTGAGAGTATCTAAACCACCAAGATAAGATCGCAGCGCTTTAGGAATAGAGATGCTGCCATCGACTTGTTGCTTGTTCTCAATCAAGGCCACCAATGCCCTCCCTACTGCAAGACCTGAACCGTTTAAGGTATGAACTAATTCTGGCTTACCTTGACCCGCTTTGAATCTAGCTTGCATACGACGTGCTTGGAAGTCGCCCATGCTGGAGCAAGAGCTGATCTCACGATAGGCTTTTTGTGATGGCACCCATACTTCTAAGTCATATGTCTTAGTGCTACCAAAACCCATGTCGCCAGTACAGAGCAATACTTTTTTGTAGGGCAATTCGAGTAATTCCAAAACCTTTTCTGCATGACCTGTTAAATCTTCTAATGCCTGCATCGAATACTCTGGCTTCGTGATTTGCACTAACTCCACTTTGTCGAATTGATGCTGACGAATCATGCCGCGTACATCACGCCCATAGCTGCCCGCTTCAGAACGGAAGCATGGTGTATGCGCCACAAACTTCATTGGGAGATTATCGGCATTCACAATCTCATCACGCACTAAATTGGTTACTGGTACTTCTGCAGTTGGGATGAGATAGAAATTTTCAGTTTTTGCCTCGCCACCATCGTCTTCACCACCCATTTGACGAGGGACTTTAAATAAATCTTCTTCGAACTTGGGCAACTGTCCAGTGCCGCGCATCGAGGCAGCGTTCACCATATATGGTGCATAGATCTCTTGATAATCATGCTGCGTCGTATGAGTATCGAGCATGAACTGCGCTAAGGCGCGATGTAGTCTTGCGATTGGTCCTTTGAGGACCACAAAGCGTGAACCACTAATCTTAGCAGCAACTTCAAAATCTAGGCCTAGTGGGCCACCCAAATCAACGTGATCTTTAATTTCAAAATCAAAGATAGGTTCATCACCCCAACGCTTCACTTCTTTATTCTCAGTTTCATCTTTGCCAATTGGCACAGACTCATCCGGCAGATTCGGAATACCCATTAAGAAATCAGAAATCTCAGCCTGAAGAATAGCTAGTCTTGCTGCACCAGATTCCATATCAACGTTGATCTGGCTTGCTTCTCCCATCTCAGCAGAAGCATCTTCACCCTTACCTTTTTTCATGCCAATGGCTTTTGACAATTGATTACGTTTAGCTTGCAATTCTTCGGTACGAGTTTGTAAAGACTTACGCTCAGACTCCAGCGTATTAAATTTATCAACGTCAAGCTGAAATTTACGAGTGGCTAAGCGCTCGGCAACGGCGACGATATCTTTTCGGAGTAATTGTGGATCAATCATATATTGCTCAATTTTTGTATTTGGTATTTGTTAAATTCAGCTAAATTTGGTTTGTAAGCTCTAGTTTAAGCGCAAGACTTCAGCCCCTGCAGGTGGGGTGAAATTGAAACGATTTGCAGGCAAAGTTAGATTTAGCTGGATCTTATCCAAAGTCACCAGAACCACGCTTCCCAAGCCATCAATTAACTCAAGCGCTTTGGGTAGGCCGTTGGTCATCCCGATAGAAATCTTTGTATAAGGCAGATCATTGCCATTTTTGACATTAGGATTTTTCTTAGGGACTAATGCTACCCATTTCATACCCAAGCGATCTTCAGCTTCGATTAGATCGAAATATTGATCTAAGGAAGACTCCCCGAATAGAATAGCAGCTGGAGTGGATGCTAATGCTTGTCCTGCAGGCCTAAAGGTTGCTTGATTTAAATCTTTGTCCCACAGAATTAATTGCTTACCATCAGCAATCAACTTTTGCTCAAATGGTTTTTGAGTATCCCAAACAAAACGACCAGGACGCACAAAGGCAAAGTGGCCTTGCGTTTGACGGACTACTTTCAAACCTTTATCTTGCGGCTCATTGGCTTTGGGTGCCCGTAACTGTTGCTGCACAAAGTCACCTTCTGCAGTCTTAGAGTTTCGAATAAATTGCCGTAGCTGCTCGGCCCCGCTATCTATATCGGCAGCAATGACAGTGTTTGCAGAAAACAAGATGAATGCACTGATTGCGAATTTGATCGCAGGCGCTAAGAAGAGTCTTTGCAAAATAAAATCTTACTCTGAAGGGCGATGCAGAATTTCGCGATTACCACCGTTGCCCATTTTAGATACGAGGCCAGCTTTTTCCATATCTTCAAGTAAGCGGGCTGCACGGTTGTAACCAATCCGCAGATGACGTTGCACCAATGAGATTGAGGGGCGTTTATTTTCTAAAACAATAGCGACTGCTTGGTCGTAGAGGGGATCCGCTTCGCCACCACCCTCACCTGTCAAGGCATCCATGGTCGATTCATCGGCGCCTTCCAGTACACCTTCGATGTAATTGGCTTCACTTTTTTCTTTAAGCCACTCGACCACGCGATGTACTTCATCATCTGATACAAAGGCGCCGTGCACGCGCACTGGCAAACCAGTACCCGGCGCCATGTACAGCATATCACCCATACCCAACAAAGCTTCAGCGCCCTGTTGATCCAAAATCGTACGACTATCAATCTTGCTACTCACTTGATATGAAATGCGGGTTGGTACGTTTGCTTTAATCAAGCCGGTAATCACATCCACGCTTGGACGCTGTGTTGCCAATACTAAATGGATGCCAGCAGCGCGAGCCTTCTGGGCAATCCGCGCGATCAGTTCTTCAATCTTCTTACCAGAGACCATCATTAAGTCAGCAAGCTCGTCGATCACAATCACAATCACGGGCGCTTTATAGATTGGCTCTGGATCATCTGGTGTCAAGCTAAATGGATTGGTGAGCCTCTCGCCTTTTTCTTCAGCTTCTAAAATTTTCTTGTTAAAGCCAGCAAGGTTGCGCACGCCAAACTTACTCATCAGTTTGTAGCGACGCTCCATCTCATTGACTGCCCAATTGAGTGCGTTGTATGCCTGCTTCATATCAGTGACTACTGGACAAAGCAAATGCGGAATCTTGTCGTACATCGCCATCTCAAGCATTTTTGGATCAATCATGATCAAACGCACTTCATCAGGCTTCGCCTTAAAGAGTATCGACAAAATCATGGCATTAATACCAACGGACTTTCCAGCGCCTGTTGTGCCAGCGACTAAACAATGCGGCATCTTCGCTAAGTCGGCAACCATTGGACTGCCGGAGATGTCTTTACCCAAAGCCAGGGTTAACAGTGAGTGGTTATCGTTGTAGACCTGCGAAGTCAGAATCTCAGAGAGATAGACAGACTGACGAGTCGGATTTGGTAATTCCAAAGCCATACAAGTTTTGCCAGGGATGGTTTCCACAACACGCATGCTTACTACGCCGAGTGAACGTGCTAAGTCGCGTGACAGATTAACAATCTGACTGCCCTTCACGCCAACAGCAGGATCAATCTCATAACGAGTAACAACTGGACCAGGGTAGGCGGCAATGACCACCACCCGAACGCCAAACTCAGCAAGCTTGCGCTCAATTAAACGGGAGGTAAATTCGAGAACATCGGCAGAAATGGTTTCTTTTACTTCTGGAACCGAATCAAGCAAGGCCAAGGGCGGCAACTCTGAATCGGGAATATCCACAAAAAGCGGTTGCTGCTTTTCACGTTCAACCCGTGCACTCTTAACAATCTCTGCTGGGGCACGAACAATTTGTACTGGAGCAGCAACCTCAACGCGCCCCCGGAATTCTTCCACATACTCTTCACGCTCTTCAGCAGCAGCCTCCCCAAGCTTGCGGTCTTCTTCGCTCTCACGACGCTCACGCAGGCGCATATAAGATAACTCAAGATAACGCCCTACTTTTTCCGCGATATCTAACCATGAAAAGTGCAGGAATAAAGAAAGTCCTGCACAAAGCCCAAAGAGCAGCACCAGCGTGGCACCAGTAAAGCCAAGAGACATCTGTAAGGGATCGCCAATCAATTCGCCCAAAATGCCTCCTGGGGGGCGTGGGAGCTGCCAGCCAAGAGAATGCAAACGAATCGACTCTAAGCCCATGCTACTGACCAAGGTCAATCCAAAACCTAACCAACGCATTAAAAAAGAATCAGGCTTGGCCTCTGGGTCGGCAGGCAAAGGAATACTCCAGAGCTCGCGCCAGCCATTGAGCACCCGGCGACCAAAAACGGCCACCCACCAAAAAGCGGAAATACCGAAGATATAGAGCATTAAATCGGCAATATAGGCACCAAAACGACCGCCTAGGTTCTTGGGAGCCTCAAAACTAGCATGAGACCAGGCTGGATCAGCCTTGGAATAGGTGATCAAAATGGCAAAAAGAGCCAAGCAGAGGCCAAGGGAGATAAACCACCGAGCCTCTAGAAGAAGGCGGGGCATTCTGCCCTGCCCATCATGTTCTGGGGGTTGAGGGCTCAGTGGAGTCTTGGACTTCGGATATACGGTTCTCGCCATGTTCTTCCGATTGTAAACAAGCAAATCTATAATTTGTGGATGACAACACATACCCCAAAACACTCCAAAGTCCTCATCCTCGGATCTGGCCCTGCCGGCTATACAGCCGCTGTTTATGCTGCCCGCGCTAATTTGCAGCCTACCCTCATCACCGGACTGGCTCAAGGGGGTCAATTAATGACCACTACAGACGTTGAAAACTGGCCAGCGGATCCTGATGGCGTTCAAGGTCCAGAGCTTATGGATCGCTTCTTAAAGCACGCTGAACGGTTTAATACTGAAATCATTTTTGACCACATTCATACGGCGGCTCTAACTGAAAAGCCAATTCGCTTAGTTGGCGATTCTGGCACCTATACCTGTGATGCCCTGATTGTTTCCACTGGTGCGTCAGCGCAGTACATTGGCTTGCCAAGCGAAGAAGCCTTCATGGGACGCGGGGTTTCTGGTTGCGCGACTTGTGATGGATTCTTTTATCGTAATCAAGATGTTTGCGTAGTCGGTGGTGGCAATACTGCAGTTGAAGAAGCGCTCTACCTCACTGGTATTGCGAAAAAGGTTACTGTCATTCATCGTCGCGACAAGTTCCGCGCAGAGCCAATTTTGAATGACCGCTTGATGGCAAAAGTTGCTGAAGGCAAAGTGGAACTCAAGCTGAACTCCACGCTTGATGAAGTTCTCGGTGATGAAAAAGGAGTAACTGGTGTACGTATCAAGAAACAAGATGGCAGCATGGAAGATATTGCTGTGACTGGTGCATTCATTGCAATTGGTCACAAGCCCAATACTGAATTATTCATCGGTCAGCTTGACATGAACAATGGGTACCTTAAGACTCACTCAGGCTTAGAAGGTAATGCGACTGCTACCAATATTCCAGGCGTATTTGCAGCAGGCGATGTCCAAGACCACATCTATCGCCAAGCCATTACCAGCGCTGGCACAGGCTGCATGGCGGCACTCGATGCACAGCGCTACTTAGAGTCGCTTTCCTAAGGGATCTACATCGAAATAAAAAACGCCTAGCATTGCTAGGCGTTTTTGTTTGTGCTGCTTTGTTATTGCATTAACGAACCATTGGCAACAATGGCACGATCAGCAATGCTACGATGTTGATGATTTTAATCAGCGGGTTAACAGCTGGGCCAGCAGTATCTTTGTAGGGGTCGCCTACAGTATCGCCAGTCACCGCTGCTTTGTGCGCTTCAGACCCCTTACCACCGAAGTTTCCTTCTTCGATATATTTCTTGGCGTTATCCCAAGCGCCGCCACCAGTACACATCGAGATCGCAACGAATAAGCCAGTCACGATCGTACCCATGAGTAAGCCACCCAAGGCAGCAGGCCCTAATATGAGACCCACAGCGATTGGCGCCACCACTGGTAAAAGTGAAGGCACAATCATTTCTTTAATCGCAGCGGAAGTCAGCATATCAACGGCCTTGCCGTATTCAGGCTTAGCTGTACCTTCCATGATTCCGGGGATATCACGGAACTGACGACGCACTTCCTCAACTACTGCGCCAGCACAACGACCTACCGCTTCCATTGCCATCGCACCAAACAAGTAAGGGATCATGCCGCCAATAAACAGGCCGATGATCACCATGTGATTGGATAAGTCGAAAGAAACTTGTTGACCGATAGACTCCAGCGCATGGGTGTAGTCAGCGAAAAGCACTAATGCCGCTAAACCAGCGGAACCAATTGCGTAACCCTTAGTTACAGCCTTGGTAGTGTTACCGACAGCATCCAATGGATCTGTAATGTCACGAACAGCTTGTGGCAATCCAGCCATCTCTGCAATACCGCCTGCATTATCGGTAATTGGGCCGTAAGCATCAAGGGCTACAACAATGCCGGCCATCGATAACATCGCAGTTGCAGCAATGGCAATCCCATAAATGCCAGCTAACCAATAAGCTGCATAAATAGCACCGCAAACAAACAGCACTGGATAAGCAGTCGACTTCATTGAGATACCCAAACCAGCAATGATATTGGTACCGTGACCCTTGGTAGAAGCTTCAGCAATATGCTGTACTGGCTTGAACTGTGTGCCGGTGTAGTACTCGGTAATCCATACCAATGCTGCAGTAAGCACCAAACCAACAACGGTCGCGCCGAACAAACGCCACTGACTACCAGGGATGCCCAAAGCATCATCAGGCATGATGTAGTTGGTTACAAAGTAGAAGGCAATGAGTGAAAGTCCGCCAGCAACAATCAAACCTTTGTACAAGGCTGGCATGACGTTTTTCATGCCAGGTGTTGCCTTTACAAATGAGCAACCAATGATGGAGGCAATGATGGAGACGCCACCTAAGACCAATGGGTAAACAATCGCAGCCACTGGTGCACCTGTCACCATCAATGCGCCTAGCACCATCGTGGCAATCAAAGTCACGGCATAGGTTTCAAACAAGTCAGCCGCCATACCAGCGCAATCGCCGACGTTATCGCCAACGTTATCTGCAATCACTGCTGGATTGCGTGGATCATCTTCTGGAATTCCGGCTTCGACTTTACCCACTAAGTCAGCACCAACGTCAGCTCCTTTGGTAAAGATACCGCCGCCTAAACGAGCGAAAATCGAGATCAATGAAGAGCCAAAAGCCAAACCAATCAATGGGTGCAATACCGATGAGAGATCTCGTCCGGCACCGATCGATACCAAGAACATAAAGAAGAGTCCAACTCCGAGTAGCCCAAGACCCACTACCAACATCCCGGTAATCGCGCCACCTTTAAAGGCAACGTTCAGGGCTTCATTCATCCCCTTGGTTGCAGCTTGTGCGGTACGAACGTTGGCCTTTACGGAAACATTCATTCCAATAAAACCGCAGGCCCCAGAAAGCACAGAGCCAACAACAAACCCAAGTGCGGTTGCATAGTCCAAAAACAGGGCTATTAAGATCGTCAGAACGACTCCGACAACGGCAATGGTTTTATATTGACGCGATAAATAAGCTGCTGCGCCTTGCTGAATTGCCCCTGCAATCTCTTGCATCTTGGCATTACCTGCATCTTGCCTCAAAATCCAGCCGCGCATCACAAAACCGTAGATCACGGCCAGGACACCACAAGCCAAGGCAAAATACAAGCCTAAAGTGACGTTACTCATGCTTGAACTCCCTAAAATTTAATTTTTTAATGTTTTGTTTCTAGCGCCTATACAGATCTGGTTTCTGAAAGCTTTAAACTAGAGTGAATAAGCTTTATAAGTATGTAGCAGAATCACTACTCTGGGCCCTTACTAGGATCAGGGTATTTACCAATCACTATTCGGAGTATGTATGAGTCTTGACAACGTCAAA
>CAIMOW010000091.1 GCA_903843235.1 uncultured beta proteobacterium
GTAGGAGCCTTGATTTTTATGGCGACCCTCTTATTGATAGTGAAAGTAGTTGTTTCCCATTGATTATTTTTTGATTGATTGAATAGAGAGAATAAGATGTCATCCAATTCAACCCCATACTATTTCGTCCCTGCACTATCTAGACATCCAGCGATGGCAGCCATTGGCTTAATCGCTTTTGGATTTGGCATGACTGGCTGGGTAAATCACACCTCTTGGGGTGGCCCTATGGCTTTGGCAGGCGTGGCATGGATTTTGTTTGTTCTCTACAACTGGTTTGGCGATACGATTGCCGAGTCAAATGCAGGTAAGAACGGGCTAAACGTTGACATTTCTTATCGCTGGTCGATGGCTTGGTTCATCTTCTCTGAGATCATGTTCTTCGGTGCATTCTTTGCAGCGTTGTTCTACGCGCGCAATATTGCGATGCCTTGGTTGGGCGATGTTGAAAGCAAATTACTTTGGCCTAACTTCTCAGCGGTTTGGCCAAACGATGGCCCTGCTGGCTTGATTCCAAAATTTGAAACAATGGGCCCATGGCCGATTCCAACCCTCAACACCTTCCTTCTCTTGAGTTCTGGTGTGACGATTACTTACGCTCACCATGCCTTAGTTGCAAACCACATGAAGAAAGCCATCATCGGACTGGCCGTGACGGTTGGTCTCGGCTTTGTTTTCTTGTGTTTCCAGGGATTTGAGTACTACCATGCTTACCATGAGCTGAACTTGAAGTTGACCTCAGGCATCTATGGTTCAACCTTCTTTATGTTGACCGGCTTCCATGGCTTCCACGTATTTTTGGGAGGCACGATGTTGGCAATTGTTTTGCGTCGCATGATTCGTGGCGACTTCACTGCTGAGCATCACTTCGCGTTTGAGGGCGCTGCTTGGTATTGGCACTTTGTTGACGTTGTATGGCTTGGTCTGTACATCGCTGTTTACTGGATGTAATAAGCAAGTTAATCGGGGCGTAAAGCCCCGATTTGTTTTTTTAGTTTGGTTTAAAGCTTTTTAATTCACTCCAACGCGTATGCCGGTTGCTTCGATATAGCCAAAGTAGTGGGCCAGCAAAATGCCAATAAACAAAGCAATCGAAAGCCCAATGCGGAGCATGAGGGAATGAACCATTTTGGAGCTATTGCCCTTGCCCCTCATCATGTAATAGAGCGCCGATCCTAAACTTGCAATAATCATTAGTAGTGCAATCGGAATAATCCACTTCATTTTTGAATCCTCGTTGAATATTTTTTATAACCTAGTTACTAAGCGCATAGTTGCTACTGTATCAGCCCTGCTGGTGGTGGCAATTGGTTGTGCCGCTGGTTTTTGGCAGCTTAGTCGCGCCAATGAAAAGCTTGCCCTAGCGGAGCACTTAGCTGCTAGACAACAAATGACTATTCTGAATGCCAATGCTCAGGATTGGAGTTTGGAAGAGGCAAATCAGCGCAGGATGATTGCACGTGGAACCTACCTTCCGCAGTCATCAGTTTGGTTGGATAACCGTCCACGTCCTTTGCCTGCTGGCGGGAGCGCTAATGCGGCGCAATCAGGCTTCTTTTTGATGATGCCCCTAAAGCTTCAAGGGGTTGATCAAATTCTGTGGGTGAATCGAGGTTGGGCTCCACGTAATAATGAAGATCGTGAGAAATTACCTTTAGTGAGTACTCGGGAAGGCCTAGTTTCGATTGAGGGTATTGTATTTCCGCACCCAGGCAAAGTTTATGAGCTTGGAAAAAAGATAGGTGATGTGGCTATTGGTGCGCCTCGTATCGAGCAAAACTTTGAATTAGAGCGTGAGGGGCAATGGCATCACTGGGTGCAAAGCCCTTTTATATTGCGTGAGATTGAAGTGGGTATAGAAGATGGCCTATTACGTGAGTGGGCACCACTGACAATGGGAGTAGATCGCCATTATGCGTATGCCTTTCAGTGGTTTGCATTAGCTTTAAGCGGTTTTTTATTTTGGCTGATTAGTGGATTAATCCAGCAGCGAAAACGTGGGGATAAAAGTGAGTGATAGAGAGTTGTTAATACCAGCATCGCAGGCAGATTCTGAAGCGATTGATGCACGAACACGTCGCGGTAGGCTACAAATGCTATTTCTTTTGCTTGCTTGCGCTGCGCCAGTGATTGCCTCTTATTTTGCCTATTACGTGATTAAGCCTGAAGGTGGAAAAACCAACTTTGGGGTTTTAGTTCAGCCTGCACAGGAAGCAAACGATGCCTGGTTCGGCGTTCCCTTAAAGGGTAAGTGGACCTTATTGGTTGCTCGTCCTGCTGGTGATTGCCAGGTGAAGAATCAGTCCTGCATTGAGGCCTTATTTCTAATGAGGCAATTACGTATTGCGATGGGTAGAGAGAGTGGGCGCGTTCAATTGCTCTGGGTGAATGTTGACGGCAAGCCAGTGGATCCTGAAGTAGCTCTTGCCTATGATGAAAAGACAGCAGGTTTTAGAGTGCTGCTTCTTCCCACAGATCCAAAGCTTAAAGTGGAATTTCAGAAATGGCTTGATCGCGAGGGTGCTGGACAAGCCATCCAGTTAATAGATCCAAGCCCGGCAAAGATGATGTATTTCCCTGTAACCAATTCGCCTAAAAAATTTGGCAGTATTAAAAAAGATTTGGAAAAACTCTTGCGCCTGAATCACAAGGGCGAAAGCTTGTAATGAGTCAGTTAGTTTTATTCCTCGAGTTGGCAATGATTGCAATCATTTTTGCTGGCTTACCTTTAGCCTATCTATGGACAAGACCTAGCTATAGTTTTTTCACAAAGCTCAATTGGATTTTAGTCTTTATGACTTTTGACCTGATTGTGTTTGGCGCATTTACGCGCCTAACTGACTCTGGATTAGGTTGCCCTGATTGGCCTGGTTGCTATGGCACATCCAATCCATGGCATGCGATTGGTGATATTCAAGTGGCACAGTCGGCCCTACCGGATGGACCTGTCACTGTGATGAAGGCCTGGATTGAAATGATTCACCGTTACCTGGCGATGACTGTTGGGATATTAATTGTGGTTCAGCTGGGCTTGGCAGTTGGCAAAATGAAAAGCATGGGCAAGAAGCCACTCTTCGGAAGCCTGGCGCTGCTATTGTTGGTTTGCATTCAAGGTGCATTTGGTGCCTGGACAGTCACTATGAGGCTCCAACCTATTATTGTCACCATGCATCTGATGCTGGCCTTGGTTTTGCTTGCATCATTGACTGCTTATGCGCAACAGAATTGGCAAGAAAAAGGATCCAAGATTCTTGAGTTTCGCAGAAAGCCAATATCAGCAACATTACTCACTATCGCATTTGTGGTGCTGACAATTCAGATCTTCCTTGGTGCCTGGGTCAGTACCAATTACGCAGTCTTAGCCTGCCCTGATTTTCCAACCTGTCTTGGCTCTTTATGGCCCGAAGCAAATTGGCTGGAGGGCTTTACCTTGTGGAGAGAGTTGGGGCGTAATGCTGCAGGCGAATATGTTTCTCCTGCCTCGCTGCAAGCAATTCATTGGACCCATCGTGTTTTTGCTGTACTCGTATTAATGACCCTTTCCTTTTTGACGTTCAATGCGTGTGGTTTAGCCGCTAGCGTATTGCCTCCAGTCAGCAGGCTATCCAAATTACTATTTGCGCTGTTAATCCTTCAAGTCCTCACTGGAATATCGAATGTCGTTTTCCAATGGCCCTTATCGGCTGCCTTAATGCATACGGGGGGCTCGGCCGCTTTGGTATTCTGTTTAGTCCGTATGACTTACTGGGCCTCATGGCAGTCACCCATTCAAATGAAGATCGCTAAATTGATATGAGTAGCCCGCAATCATCTACACCCGCAACGATGCCCCGCTGGCGTCAGTACTGGGTGTTGACTAAGCCCCGCGTCACTCAGTTAGCGGTATTTTGTGCGGTAATTGGCATGTTCTTGGCAACGCCTGGAATGGTTCCGTACCCAATATTGATTGGCGGCATTGTAGGTATTTGGCTATTGGCTGGCGCAGCATTTGCCGTGAACTGCTTGATTGAACAAGCAGTTGACGCCAAGATGAAGAGAACTGCCTGGCGCCCATCTGCGACCGGTGAAGTAACGCCTTTCAATATTGTAATTTTCTCAATCGTGCTTGGTACGCTAGGGATGATTATTTTATGGAACTTCTGTAATCCATTGACGATGTGGCTCACTCTTGCTACTTTTGTCGGCTATGCGGTGATCTATACCTGGCTGCTAAAGCCAGCAACCCCTCAGAACATTGTGATTGGGGGTTTATCTGGCGCAATGCCTCCTGCGCTTGGTTGGGCCGCGGTGACCAATACGCTATCTGCAGAAGCATGGCTTTTGGTGTTGATTATTTTTGTTTGGACTCCCCCGCACTTCTGGGCTTTGGCTTTATACCGCCGTGATGACTATATTCAGTCAGGTTTGCCGATGCTGCCAGTGACCCATGGGGAACGCTTTACCCTCCTCAATATCTTGCTCTATACCTTAATATTAATTGCGGCTACTTTACTTCCCTATATCTACGGCATGAGTGGTGTGGTCTATTTGATCTCAGCACTCATCTTGGGACTACTATTTTTGGCATACGTTATTGCTTTATTTGTTTCTTATAGCGACGCATTAGCCAAGAAAACCTTCCGCTTTTCAATTACCTATTTATCGCTCTTATTCGCAGCGCTTTTAATAGATCACTATTTCATGTGAGATCACTATGCATTTCATCAGATCATTTTTAGTTGTTGCGCTATTTATAGTTTTAGCTGCCTGCAGTCAAAAGCCTGAATTTAAGAATGTCGACATTACTGGTAGTACTGCTTTTGGAAAAGACTTTAGCTTGCTTGACCCAGATGGCAAGACGAGAACCTTAGCTGATTTTAAGGGTAAGGTTGTGGTGATGTTCTTTGGTTATACCCAATGCCCTGATGTCTGCCCAACAACCTTAACGGAAATGCAGCAGGTCATGACCCTTATGGGTTCTCAGGCGGATAAGGTACAAGTGCTCTTTGTTACTATTGATCCTGAGCGTGATACGGCGGCTATTTTGAAACAGTACGTACCTGCCTTTGATCCCCATTTCTTGGGTTTGCGCCCAGCCGATCAGGCAGCATTGGGGCAGGTGACAAAAGACTTCAAGATTTATTACAAAAAGGTTCCAGGATCAAGCCCTAGTTCATACACCATGGATCACACAGCTGGAAGCTATGCGTTTGATCCAGATGGACATCTACGCCTATATATCAAGCATGCACAAGGCCCAGAGACCTTGGTGTATGACTTAAAAGAACTGCTAAAGTAAAAGTCCTTAAGCTGCCTGCAGCAGGCCGCGCATCTTCTTGAGGGCTGAAGTCTCAATTTGGCGAACGCGTTCTGCTGAGATGCCATATTCACTGGCAAGATCATGCAATGTTTTTGTACCATTACCTTCTGCATCCATCGCTAACCAACGAGATTGAACAATGTTACGACTGCGCTCATCTAAAGCCATGAGCGCTTGATCTAACTTAGGGCCCTGCAATGCATCTGTCTCAGCAGAGGCCATCATTGCTGTTGGTTCTTGCGTGTTATCAGCTAGCCACTGAATCGGTGAATAAGCAGACTCATCATCGTTATCGTCGCCCTCTAGGGCAACATCACCGCCAGCAAGGCGCATTTCCATTTCTTTAACATCAGAGCCCTTGACGTCGAGTGCTTTTGCTAAAGCCTCAACTTCGCTTGGGGTTAATGCGCTGAGAGTAGGTTTGTTGCTGCGTAGGTTAAAGAACAATTTACGTTGTGCTTTAGTAGTAGCTACTTTGACGAGACGCCAGTTTTTGAGAATGTACTCATGAATCTCCGCTTTTATCCAATGGATTGCATAAGAGACTAAGCGGGCGCCCTGATTTGGGTCATAGCGTTTTACTGCCTTCATCAACCCAATATTACCTTCTTGAATAAGGTCTGCATGAGGAATGCCATAACCTAAGTATTGACGGGCAACAGATACGACGAGACGCAGATGTGAGAGCACTAAAGTTCTCGCAGCATCAACATTTTCAGTGCGACGAAATTCTTGTGCAAGATGTAACTCTTCCGCAGCGCTGAGCATCGGCACGCGATTAACGTATGAGATATACGAATCGAGCGTACCAACCCCAAGAGATGGTAGGACCGGAAAGGTAGGCATAGCCACAGCAGCATGCACTGTTGGCAGTGTTTGCCTTGCTTGCATCAACGGTTTATTTGCTTTCTTTTGAACCATTTTCTTTTACTAAATTTGAGGTGTTTATAAATTTCTATTTTAGCACTCTTGTCAAGCGAGTGCTAATGGTTTTTTAAATCTGTAACTATATGATTTAATTGAATAATTCAGATGAATACTGGTGAGCAGTAAAGGCTACTAAATCATCAATTCCCTCGCCTTTGCCAAGGGCTAAAACAGCGGGTTTTGGCCCATTTTGAAGGGTATGGGCAAGCGCACAAATGACACCACCTTTAGCAGTACCATCCAATTTAGTGACAATTATTCCGGTAAGCCCCAGAGCCGCATGAAAGGCCTTTACCTGGCTTAAGCCATTTTGACCAGTATTGCCGTCAAGTACCAGCAAAGTCTGGTGAGGAGCCCCAGGAAGGGCTTTGCCAATGACGCGTTTCACCTTCTTCAGTTCTTCCATCAAATGATCTTGTGTAGCGAGGCGTCCAGCGGTATCAATAATCAGAATATCGCTCTTACGAGAGATGGCCGCATGGATTGCATCGTGGGCTACTGCAGCAGCATCGCCACCATCTTGGGTAATCACATCCACTTTATTACGCCCGCCCCATTCTTGGAGCTGGTTGCGAGCGGCAGCGCGGAAGGTGTCACCAGCAGCGAGCAGCACCGACTTGCCTTGCGACTGGAAGAGGCGACAGAGCTTGCCAATGGTGGTGGTTTTGCCTGCACCATTAACGCCAACCACAAGCCATACCTCAGGAATGGTTGCAGGATTGCGGGTATAAAGCGGATTGGGTGAGGGCTCTAGGGCGCCAAGCAATGTGGCAACTTCTTGAATGAGTAAGGCTTGCAGAGCTTCAGGGCTAGACGCTTTTTCTGATTTAGCGGCTTTATGTAACTTAGCAATTAATTGCTCAGTCGTAGGCAGCCCCACATCACTCTGAATGAGGGATTCTTCTAAATTATCAAACCAGGCTTCATCAGTCTGGTTTGATTTGAAAAGGGATCCGAGGGTTTTACGTAGGCCGAACATAGTCGATACAATTTAAAACATGCATCTTATCAATTTAATCTAAGAATATGGTGAACTCACAGATGCGCTCGACTTTGCTCCAATTTTTCTTCTTATTTCTTGCATATTCCCAATACGCTTGGGCAGCCCCTGTCGGCCAAACATCTGATACTCATGAATATCAGTTTGCCAATGGGCTCAAGCTCATAGTCCAAGAAGACCATCGTGCGCCTACCGTTGCCCATATGGTTTGGTACCGCGCTGGTTCCATGGATGAAATGAACGGTCGAACTGGGGTGGCACACGTACTTGAGCACATGATGTTTAAGGGCACGGAGAAAGTAAAAGCCGGGGAATTTTCTCGTCTAGTTGCCGCACTGGGAGGGCGTGAGAATGCCTTTACCTCTCGTGATTACACGGCGTATTTTCAGCAAGTGGAAAAATCAAAGCTCAACGAGGTCATGAAGCTTGAGGCAGATCGCATATCAAATCTCAATTTTGATGATGCGGAGTTCTTAAAAGAAATTCAGGTCGTGATGGAGGAGCGTCGTTTGCGGACAGAAGACAATCCTACCAGTCTCTTAAATGAATCGCTGATGGCTACTGCTTTTATGAGTTCACCTTATCGTCATCCAGTGGTGGGCTGGATGAATGATTTAGAAAACATGAAGGCTGCAGATGCCCGTGATTGGTATCGTAGTTGGTATGCTCCAAACAACGCGACTGTAGTCATTAGTGGCGATGTTGACCCGGAGCAAACCAGGCAAGCAGTAGAAAAATATTATGGTGTGCTATCTGCTCATGAATTACCAGTGCGAAAGCCACAGATTGAGCCTGTGCAAAAGGGCATTAAGCATGTTGAAGTGAAGGCGCCTGCAGATAGCCCTCAGTTGGCAATGGCCTGGAAGGTACCGCTTTTACAAGTGCAAGCGCCAGACGATGTTGAGCCCTATGCCCTAGAACTGCTATCAGCTGTCTTAGATGGTTACGATAATGCCCGCTTAAATCGCGTGATGATTAAACAAGAGCGCGTAGTCAATGATGTAGGCGTTTCGTATGACATGATTTCTCGTGGGCCGGAATTGTTTCAGATCAACGCAAGCTTGGCAAAAGGTAAAACCGTTGTACAAGCAGAAGCCAGTATTCGCAGAGTCTTAAGGGAGATAGTGCAAAAAGGCGTTCTGGATTCTGAGTTGAAGCGTATTAAGGTCAGATTGCTATCCAGTCAAATCTATAAGCGCGACTCAATCTTTGGGCAGGCAATGGAAATCGGCGGCATGGAGATGGCTGGGTTTTCTTGGCGTGATATTGATCCCATGTTGGAAAAGATGCAAACTATTACCCCAGAGCAAGTACAAGCAGTAGCAAAAAAATATCTTCTAGATGAAAGCCTAACGATTGCTGTGTTGGATCCTCAAGTCCGTAAGTCGGCAGTGAAGGAGGGCAAATAATGAGGCTCATCAAACAATCTTGCTGTGCAATGATTTTTGCATTCGGATTATTACAATCTGCCGAAGCTATTTTGCCAATTGAGAAACTAGATTCAGTTAAAGGCGCTAAGGCCTATTTAGTTCAGACCAAGACCTTACCAATGGTGGATATCGAGATCAGTATTGATGCAGGTTACCGCTACGATCCGACTGGCAAGAGTGGGGTTGCATCCATGACTGGAGAGTTGATGAACTATGGCGCTAGAACGTCAAAAGGCGTTTTAACTGAAGCGCAAATCGCAGATGAAATCGCTGATTTAGGCGCTAACTTTGGCATCTCGGTTGGGGGTGAGCGCGCTGTAATTCGTATTCGTAGTCTGAGTCGCAAAGATTTGCGTGACCGCGCTGTGCAATTGGCATCAGCGATGTTAAGTTCACCTACCTATGGAGTAAAAATATTAGAGCGTGAGAAACAGCGCACGATTACCGGTCTGCTTGAAGCAGAAACCAAGCCTGAGTCAGTGCTTGAGCGCCGTTTTAGAAAATCCGTTTACGGCAACTATCCGCTGGGCGAATCTCCTTCTGTCAAATCGGTTGGCTCAGTAAGCGCTTCTGATTTAGCAAGATTTCATCAGCAGTTTTATCGTGGCGATCGTATGATCGTGAGTATTGTTGGAGACGTGAGTCCAGCCGAAGCTAGCGAAATAGTGGGGGCCTTGCTAAAGAATGTGCCTCAATCAGGAGCGGCTATTCCAATGCTTCCAGAGTTGCAGCGCTCACCTATCGAACCTTTGTCTAGTCGTGAAATACACATTCCTTTTGATTCTCAGCAAGCCCATATTGCCATGGGCATGACCGCCATTACTCGCAGCAATCCGGATTACTTCCCGATCATTGTTGGCAACTACATCTTAGGTGGCGGGGGATTTGTTTCTCGACTTATGTCAGAAGTGCGCGAGAAACGCGGCCTGGCTTATAGCGTCTTTAGTTACTTTGCGCCAGGTAAGGACAGTGGTATTTTTCAGGCAGGCTTTCAAACTAAGGGTGATCAAGCGGCCTTGGCGCTTGAGGTCATGAATTCAACGATTGCCAATTTCATTGCCAATGGAGCCACTCCATCTGAGTTACAAGCAGCTAAAGCCAATTTAATGAATGGTTTCCCATTGCGGATTGATAATAATCGTAAATTACTCGATAACGTTTCTGCTATTGCTTGGAATGATTTACCTCTAGATACGCTTGAAACCTGGACGGCCAAAGTAGATGCAGTGACATTAGAGCAGGTAAGTGCGGCTTTTCAGAAATACCTTGCGATGGATCGCATGAAGATTGTCGTATTGGGAGCATCCAAATAAAGAAACTGATGAACAAGACTGTTACTCCAGGCAAGCGTTCAGAACTCCCTAAGAGAGTCCGCATTATTGGGGGCACTTGGCGCAGTCGTTTGTTATCAGTTATTGATTTACCCGGGCTGCGTCCGAGCACAGATCGTATTCGCGAAACCTTATTTAATTGGCTAGGCCAAGATCTAACAGGTTTGCGTTGTTTGGATTTATTTGCTGGTACCGGGGCATTAGGTTTTGAGGCTGCCTCAAGAGATGCGGAGGTGGTGGTAATGATTGAGCGAAATAAAAAAGCACATGCAAATTTGTTAGTTAACTTCAAATTGCTTCAATCTTCACCCGCATCAGGCTTGGTCGAGATATTGCAGCAAGAGAGTTTGGAGTTCTTAAGCCACCAGCCAAATCTTTCAAGCCATTTGATTTTTATTGATCCGCCTTTTCAGGAATCGGCTTTACTTGATCAGGCGGTAATACAAGCTGGGCGTATTTGTGATGACAGTTCTGGAGGCGGCATTTATATTGAATTTCCCTCTAGTCGTACTCTTGGGGAAATAGAAGCCCTGTTACCAGGCTGGTATTGTGGAAAGTACTTAGAGGCTGGACAGGTAAAAGCTTGTCTATTTCGCGGTAGAAGGGACTAAACTCTTGCCTGTAGCTGATAAAGCCTTAGGAGCGTTATGACTGTTGCTGTATACCCTGGAACATTTGATCCCTTTACGCGTGGACACGAAGATCTTGTTCGTCGTGCGTCTAGTATTTTTGGTGAATTAATTGTAGGCGTTGCCGATAGCCGCAGTAAGCGGCCGTTCTTTGCTTTAGATGAGCGTATCGCAATCGCCAAGGAAGTGCTTGGGCACTATCCCAACGTCAAAATTGTTGGCTTTACTGGCTTGTTAAAAGATTTTGCGCGTGAGTACAATGCTCGCGTTATCGTGCGTGGTTTACGTGCCGTCTCTGACTTTGAGTATGAGTTTCAAATGGCTGGTATGAATCGCTATCTTCTACCGGATGTGGAAACTTTGTTCTTAACGCCATCTGATCAGTATCAATTTATTTCTGGCACCTTTGTGCGTGAGATTGCATCAATGGGTGGCGATGTCAGTAAGTTTGTTTTCCCATCCGTCGAGAAATGGTTAGATAAAAAGATTGCTGCTGTCAATCAAGCTAAAGAGTAAGGCCGACAGCTAAACCATGGCTTTAATGATTACGGACGAGTGCATCAATTGTGATGTGTGCGAGCCAGAATGCCCTAATGATGCCATTTATATGGGGCTGGAAATTTACGAAATTGATCCCGAAAAGTGCACTGAATGCGTGGGGCACTACGATGCACCTCAATGCCGTCAAGTATGCCCTGTTGATTGCATTCCATTTAATCCCAGCTACACGGAATCACCAGATCAGTTAATGGCTAAGTACAGATTATTAACTGCAGCCGCTAAGGCAAAAATAGCTTAAGTCTCTTAGCCTTTAGAGTGCAATTCCAACATAGCAGTTTGAGAATCACCCTTGAGAAACAATGGCAGAATTTGCAAGCCATTTTCAATACTTCTCTCAATGAGTTTTTGTTCTGCGAGCTGAGGTCTTCTCAAAACATAGTCAGCCACCTCCATTACCCGTCCATCACCAGCCAAATCACGTGGATGACCGATGCCAAGGCGTAGGCGCCAGTACTCCGGTGTACCTAAGTGTGCTTGAATATCCTTGAGGCCGTTGTGACCGCCCGCCCCACCGCCCAGCTTGATGCGCGCTGTGCCTGGTTTAAGGTCGAGCTCATCCTGAACTACCAAGATTTCTTGAGGCAAAATTTTATGAAAGCGACAAAGTGCACCTACAGCCTGCCCACTAAGATTCATGTAGGTAGCAGGCTTCAGCAAGAAGAGCTCTTCCCCTTCCCATTTAGCCTTAGCTACTTTTCCATGAAAGCGCTTTTCAGTTTCAAAGCGGGCGCCTAATTGCTTTGCTAAGGCATCAACAAACCAGAAGCCGGCATTATGTCGATCTTCTTGGTGCTCTTCGCCTGGATTACCGAGGCCAACGATTAATTTAGTCATGATGTGGGGATAAGGATAAAAGCTTTTCTACAAAAAAGAAAACCCGCGATTAAGCGGGCCTTCTCGTTTGCAAAGAATGCAGCTTAAATCATTAAGCCTTGTCTTTTGCAGCATCGGCGGCTGGTGCAGCGGCTGGTGCAGCGGCTGGAGCAACTTCAGTATCGGCAGCTTTAACCGTTGGGATACGTGCATTAGCCAACACTGGGTTCTCTTGCTCAACGTGCAATACCAAAGCAACACCTTTTGGCAATGTAACGTCTTTAGCATGAATACCATGACCTACTTCGATATTGCTCAAGTCCACTTCAATGAACTCTGGCAAATCTGCTGGCAAGCATGAAACTTCGAGTTCAGTTGTGATGTGGCTTACAACTGCGCCTTGCAATTTCACTGCTGTTGAATTCTCAGCGTTAATGAAGTGCAATGGAACGCGCATATGAACCTTCTCAGTCGCGGATACGCGCTGAAAGTCAATGTGCAAAACCAAAGGCTTGAATGGATGCATCTGATAATCGCGCAACAGCACTTTTTGTGCTTTGCCGTCGATTTCGAGATCGAGGATTGACGAGTGAAACGCTTCCTTGCGGAGAGCATGGAACAGGGCGTTGTGGTCCAGTTCAATTGCTACAGCTGGATCTTTGCTACCGTAGATGATTCCCGGAGTTTTACCGGAGTTGCGCAGACGGCGGCTCGCACCCGTTCCCTGTACGCTTCTTTCAAAGGCTACTACTTTCATATTAAATTCCCAAATTAAGGTTAATTTCCGTTCGCGACCAAACAGAAAAGCCTTCAATTATATCGTGGGATTGAGTATATTTGCCTACTTAGAGCTAAAAACTGCTAAAAATGGGGCTAAAACCGCTCTTTTTGACTTATTCAGCAAACATAGACATCACAGAATCGCCCTTGCTAATGCGGGAAAGGGTTTCAGCTAAGATGGGGGCAACACTCAGTTGACGAATTTTGCCTACTTTGATGGCTTCTGGAGTCAAGGGAATGGTATCAGTAACGACGAGTTCATCTAATTCCGAAGCGGCAATTCTAGCCACGGCTCCGCCCGATAGAACTGCGTGAGTACAGTAAGCCGTAACACCCTTGGCACCACGTGCTTTAAGAGCCTCAGCAGCCTTACAAAGCGTCCCACCTGTATCAATGATGTCATCCATGATCACGCAATGGCGACCTTCTACTTCACCAATGAGATGCATGACTTCTGAAACGTTTGCCTTAGGGCGACGCTTATCAATAATTGCCAAATCGGTACCTAATTGCTTCGCCATAGCGCGGGCACGAACAACACCACCGATATCTGGGGAAACAATGATGAGGTCTTTCTTAGCCTTCTGTGCTTCTAGGTCTGCCAGTAAAACCGGTGAGGCATAGATGTTGTCTACCGGAATGTCAAAGAAGCCCTGAATTTGATCTGCATGTAGATCCATAGTTAAAACCCGCTCAATCCCAGCAACCGATTGAAGCATATTGGCAACGATTCTGGCAGAGATTGCTACGCGTGCTGAGCGTGGGCGGCGATCTTGTCTAGCGTATCCGAAGTAAGGGATCACTGCGGTTATATGGCTTGCTGATGCTCGTTTCAAAGCATCAATCATAATCATGAGCTCCATCAAATTGTCATTTGTCGGCGCGCAGGTCGACTGAATTACAACGACGTTTTTACCCCGGACATTTTCCTGAATTTCAACCTGAATTTCGCCATCTGAGAAGCGACCAATAAAGGCCTTTCCAAGGGATAGATTGAGTTCTTTAGCGACAGCTTGAGCTAAAACGGGATTTGCATTGCCTGTAAATAGAGTCAGTAAATCAGCGTTCATAGGGGCGGACATGGGCTATTTGAGAATTTTTGATGTGGGTCGAATGGGTGTCTTTTGGTCGCATCTACAGTTGTTGGCAGGGGAAGAAGGATTCGAACCTTCGCATGCTGGAATCAAAATCCAGTGCCTTAACCAGCTTGGCGATTCCCCTACAGGTCAATCTGAAGAAATCAAATTGTAAGCGGGATTTTTATTTAGCCCCCGAACAATTCGACCTACCCATCCTTTCGGAAGATTTTGCAAAAGATTTTCTAGTTTTACGGTATCTGTTTCAGCTGCTAAGGCTGTAAATACACTACTTCCAGAGCCAGACATACGAGGCTCCGAATTCGGTAATGCCACGCTAATCCAATCTAATGCTTGCTTCACTTCAGGACATATCCGCATCGCTACTGCCTGACAATCATTCGAATGATTTGACAATGGTGATGCAAGAAAGCCTTCTATTGTAATCGGAGCGTGGTCTCGGGTCAATTTAGAGTCTAGAAAAATGCTAGAAGTGGCTATGCCTTTGTTGGGAAAAATGACCAAAAAATCTCTATTTTCCAAGGTGATGCCTTGAATTTGCTCTCCAATTCCTTCCACAAAGGCGTTATAGCCAAAGATGAAAAAAGGGACATCGGCTCCAAGCTTTAAGCCTAATTGAATAAGGGTCGCTTTATCTAAATGGAGATTCCAAAGATAATTTAGACCGATAAGTGTCGATGCTGCATCTGAGGAGCCGCCACCAAGGCCAGCTCCCATAGGGATTACTTTCTTGAGGTTGATTTCAACACCAGTAGAGACTTTGCCAAATTCTTTGAGAAGTCTTGCAGCACGAACCACCAAATCTTGTTCTGGGGGTATGCCAGGAATGAGGTTGCTCCGACGCACCTCATTTTCCGGAATAGTTTTAAGTGTGACCTTGTCACACCAATCAATCAGTTGGAAAGCTGATTGAAGGAGGTGGTAACCATCAGGCCGACGTCCAACAATGTGCAGGAAAAGATTGAGCTTTGCTGGGCAGTGCAGTTCTAAGCCGGCTTGCTTTACCTCAGTCATTCGGGGTGTCAAATACCAAACGAATATCAATGGACCCAATATTGGAGCTGCGAGTCATGACGAGTTTTTCTAGGCGATTGGATTCGCCCCAGTTGTAGTTCAGAGTCCAGCCATCTTGAATAATTTTGCTGATCTGGCCATTTGCGTTTCTCTCAACGCTAGCATTGCCGCCTGGACGCACTTCGCCGCGCAGCCAATTTGAAAGGCCGCGCGCAGGCAAAGGCAAGCCCAGCGCATTTTGAATTAATGTGTCGGCATCAATAGCAGTAATCACTTCACCATTACGCTCTAGGGTTGCCTCACTGGGTGTAATGGTGATTTTGGCAATGGAGCCACCAACTGGGTTACGAATTTCTAAAATGTCTTTGAGAGCGTCTTGCGTTAAGGTAAACCCGCCAGATCCACCTTGATTTTGGCTGTCAGTTAGGCCTGTAATTTTGACTGCAAAACGACCATCCCACAGACCTTTGGGGGCTTGCGCTGCAAGTGACCAGTCTGGTTTCAAGCGCTTTAAAGTCTCTTTAAGCGTGGCGTTATTCGCATCGAGTTTTTGCCCTTGACGCCATACGTCTTCAGCCTCAGCGGTGCGGTTCATCGTCCAGAGTACCTCGCCTAAATGTGCCGCAATATCTGCTTCGGGCTTCTGTGTGAATGCCTGTTGTAGTTGCTCTAGGGCAAGCGTATTTTTACCTAAACGAAAATTAACCCAACCAAGACTATCTAAGATGAAACCATCGCGTGGTGAGAGTTGGTGCGCTTTGTTAATTAGCGTAAATGCTTCGGGCAATTTGAGATTGCGGTCTGCAAGCGAGTAACCCAATGCATTTAGAGAGTTCACATCGTTAGGATTTTTACGCAAAATTTGACGCAATGTTTTTTCCATCACATCCATATGCCCAGCTTTTTCAGCTGACATAGCATAGGTATACAAAAGATTAGGATCTTTTGGTTCAGGCTTGACTGACGAAACTATTTCATAAAAAGCTTGTAGTGCTTGAGTTTCATCATTCGTCTTGCTTAACAAGGATTGCAATTGCAATAAGGTATTTTCTCTTTGAGCTACGGTTTGTTGATTGAGAAGTTCAATCGTTGGCTTAACAAGATCTGGCCAGCGCTGACTTAATGCCAGCAAGGTAATAAGCACTTCTTTTGGCTTAGTCTCAGATGGTGGGGCGAGGTTATCCCAGAGTTGAGTAGCTTGTAGGGCTAAATCAGGCGATCCAGCGGTGATAGCAATTTCCATCGCTCGCTGTGCCAAACGTGGATCTCGGTACTGACGAGCCATCTCCATATAGGTGTTATATGCCAAGCCTGCCTCACCACGCTGTAAGGCGATCTCGGAAGCAAGGACTTCAAATACACCTTCGCCGGTCTCTGGACGATTAGCCTGAGCAACTGAAATAGCTGGCAGGCATACTCCAGCACCTAGTATTGTTGCGATGAATAAACCCTGAAAATATGGCTTAAGCGTAAATTTGGTCATATGCACATTCTAATCCGCGAATCTACAATCCATTTATGCCAGAACTTCCAGAAGTAGAGATCACCAGACTTGGGATTCAACCACACCTTGAGGGGCGCAAAGTTAGCGCTGTTCAGGTGGTTGATGGCCGTCTGCGTTGGCCGGTCCCAAGTAATTTGACCAAAATACTGCCAGGTCAGAAAGTAAGCTCCATTAAACGTCGTGGCAAATATCTGCTACTCGAGATGGAGACCGGTTATCTACTGCTACACCTAGGTATGACTGGCACATTGCGAGTGCTACCCAGTAGTGATCCACTCAAAATACATGATCGCGTGATATTTGAATTTGGAAGGCTCAGTTTGCGCTTGCATGACCCCCGAAAATTTGGTGCAGTACTATGGCACTCCAAATCAAATGGTCCTGTCGAGAGCTATCCATTGCTACTCAAATTAGGAGTAGAGCCTTTCTCACCAGAATTTTCAGGAGAGCTTGGTGCCGAGGTTTTGTATAAACATTCGCGAAGCCGTAGCGTTGCCGTGAAGCAATTCTTATTGGCGGGCCAAGCTGTTGTTGGTGTTGGCAACATCTACTGCTCAGAAAGTTTGTTCGAGGCTGGCATACATCCTGCAAAAGCGGCAGGTAAGTTAACCCGGCCCCAGTGTTCTCGTTTAGCGGCTGCAGTGAAGTTAATTTTGAAGCGAGCCATTGATGCCGGTGGTAGTACCCTGAAAGACTTCGTTAACAGCGAAGGTGACCCAGGCCACTTCATGGTGCAGACGAAGGTTTACGATCGAAAAGATCAGCCGTGCAAAGTTTGCAAGGCGCCCATTAAGCAAATTATCCAAGGTCAGCGCTCCACGTATTTCTGTGCGCAATGTCAGAAGCGCTGATATGAATTTGATCAAGACCTTCTCTAAAGAACTCATCGCTTGGCATGGTGTAGACGGTCGCCAAGGCTTGCCTTGGCAGAACAATCGAGATCCTTATGCAGTTTGGGTTTCTGAAATCATGTTGCAGCAAACCCAAGTTGCTACTGTCTTGGAACGTTACCCACGTTTTATGAAGCGTTTTCCAACGGTGAAGAGATTGGCTGCGGCTGATATTGATGAAGTCCTTGCAGAATGGGCTGGACTAGGTTACTACTCAAGAGCGAGGAATTTACACGCTTGCGCAAAACAAGTCATGGAGCAATTTTCTGGAAAGTTTCCAAGTGATCCCTTATTGCTCGAGCAACTCAAAGGTATTGGCCGTTCTACTGCAGGTGCAATTGCTGCATTTGCCTTTCATGAGCGCGCACCGATCTTGGACGCCAATGTAAAGCGAACCCTGGCACGTTTATTTTGTATCGATGGTGCATTGCAAGACAAAAAAGTGAATGAGCAGTTATGGGAGTTAGCAAGTTCACTTCTCCCCGCCAAACCGGATGATATGCCAATCTATACCCAAGCCCTGATGGATTTTGGAGCGACTTGGTGCACTTCCCGTAAGCCAGTATGTTTGACTGGCGAGAAAAAATGCCCTTTCGCAAAAGAATGTCAGTCCAACTTAAGTGATCAGGTACTGTTATTTCCGCAAAAGACTATTAAAGCAAAGTCACCTGAATTTGATTGCGACATGCTACTACTGCGTCATGGCAATCATGTCTTATTACAAAAGCGTCCGAGCAAAGCCATTTGGGGTGGTCTATGGTGTTTGCCAGAGTCTGCTTGGGTGGCTAAATCAATGGCTAGGGCAAACGACGCCACCCCAAACTTAAAAGATTTATTAACGCTGGCATTACCGCATCAACCAGTCGCCCCTTTACTAAAGATTTGTACGCAGCTTGAACGTGGTGAAAATATTAAACATATCTTTACCCACAGGCATCTGTGGATACAAATTTGGAATATCCATGCAAGCAAAGCGCACGCATTTTCAAGCGAGGATTTAAAGTGGGTGACCCTTGCTAATTTAGGGCAGTACGGCTTGCCGCAACCAATCAAACTACTCTTACAGGGATTGAGTCAAGTTCGCGGTGGCGATCTAAAAAATGAATCTGCATTTCGGTAAGATTAGCTTGTGCATGAAAGTGTTCACTAATGCGGTTCACCAGGTATACCGATCGATGTTGTCCACCAGTGCAGCCAATAGCTATCGTTAGGTAGCTCCGTCCATCGGCAATGTAATGGGGCAACCACTTTTCAATAAATTGAATGATGTCACTTTCCATGCTGATGACTTCTGGAATGTTTTCCAGAAACGCTATCACGGGTTTGTCGTTGCCACTCAGTGGACGTAAAGCCTTGTCATAGTGAGGATTAGGGAGGCAGCGTACATCAAAAACCAAATCTGCATCACTCGGCACACCTTTTTTAAAGCCGAATGATTCAAAGATAACCGTTAATCCTAATGGTTTGTCTTTGAGTAGGTCCTGAATCCAAGAGCGGAGTGCATGCGCTGTCAGGTTGCTGGTATCAATGCTATGGGCTTGTGCACGCAAAGGCTCTAGTAAATTCCGCTCTTTATCGATGGCCTCGATCAATGTTGTCGATAGAGATTGTTTGATGTTGGTTGAAAGAGGATGACGTCTCCGGGTCTCTGAAAAGCGCTGGACTAGGGTCTCTGTATTGGCATTGAGAAAAATAACTCTTACCTGATGTTGGCGGCGTAAGTTCTCAAGAATCAGCGGGAGTTGGGTAATGGACGCTCCGCGACGAGCATCGATTGCTACTGCAACTTGTTCACACTGTTCACTCTTTAAAGTACTAATGAGGCTTTCAAGCAAGGAAACTGGTAAGTTATCTACACAATCATAGCCAGCATCTTCAAAGGCTCTCAGTGCAACTGATTTACCTGAGCCCGAGATTCCGGTAATCAGATTAATTTGCATATTACAGAAGACGCCCTTGGGTTTTGCTTGATTCAGTCTCAGCATTCATTTGAATACGTTGCCTCTCAATAAACTCTTTAAGGGTGTCAATACCCCGTAATTGCAAAATCGTATTACGGACAGCTGCTTCAACAAGAACGGCTAAGTTGCGACCCGCAGCCACTTGAATCTTTACCGTCCGAATGGGAATGCCCAATACATCAATATGTTGGGCTTCCAATGGAAGGCGTTCAAATTCGCCATCGTTACGGCGAACCAACCGCACAATCAAGCGCAGTTTTAGTTTGCGACGCACTGCAGTCTCGCCAAAGATCGTTCGAATGTCCAATAGGCCTAGGCCACGAACTTCTAGGAGATTGCGCAAAATGACTGGGCAGCGACCTTCAATGTAGTCTGGTCCAAGGCGCGCAAAGTCCACCGCATCATCAGCTACTAGACCATGGCCACGGGAGATTAATTCAAGACCTAATTCGCTTTTACCTAGACCGGATTCCCCGGTTAATAAAACACCAAGGCCTAGGATGTCCATAAAGACACCATGCATGGTAATTTGAGGTGCGCCAATCTTTGTCAGATAGGTGCGCAGGTGATCAATAACTTCGGCTGCAGAAACGGCAGTAGTGAATAAGGGGGTTGATGAGCGCTGGCAAAAAAGTTGTAGGTCAGCATCAGCTGCCTTGCCATCCGCAACAATCACGCAGGGAGGTGTTTTCGAGATGAGGCTGGAGATTTGCTCTTGCCTCTGTTTAGGTTCTAATGCTGCGTGGTAATCGACTTCTTGCTCACCAAAAATCTGGATACGACTAGGGTGAATAAGGTTTAAGTGCCCAACTAAATCTGAACTCGCGGCGGCTGCTTTAATAGCCTCCGGGGGAAATGTGCGGTCTGCACCCTCTAGTCCACCGATCCAAGAAAGCTTTAAATCGGCAACGTTGTCATCAAAAATTTGCTGGGCGTTTACTCCCTCCAGAAGCAATGGTTGAGTCATTACTGGGAACCCCATTGTTGCAAAATCTGGCACACCTTTTCTGGATCACTTTCAGTGGCCAGATGTTTACGTGCATCTGGATCCGATAAAAGTTGTGCGATCGATGACAGAATTTCGAGATGTTGCTGAGTAGCTTTTTCTGGGACTAATAAAAAAATCAAGAGCGATACAAGCTCACCATCAGGTGCTGAAAAATCAATTGGGTTTTGTAAGTTAATAAATGCGGCAACTGGGTGCTTTAGACCTTTGACTCGACCGTGCGGTATTGCAACCCCTGCGCCAAGTGCGGTTGATCCTAAATCTTCTCGAACGTTTAAGAAGCCAACAACGGCTGCAGCATCAATGCCAGTGTGTTTGGCAAAGAGATCGCCTGCGGCTGCAAATGCATCAGAGCGGTTTTTGGCCGTATTATTTAATGCAATGCAGTCGAGGGCGAAAAGATCTATCAGGGCAGTCATGTCAAATGATTATAGGTGTCCTGAAGTCAGCACTTACTCAAAATGCTTATCGTGGTAGTGATCTTGAATTTTTTCTTTGTGTTTCACGACCTGACGTTCAAGCTTATCGACAACTTGATCCATCGCATGATAGAGGTCTGCGTTATGCGCCTCCGCAAAGAGTTCCTTGCCTTTGAGGTGGATCGTAATCTCTGCGCCTTGACGAAGATCTTTCTCTTTGGCGTTATCTACTATCAAAATAGCTGAGGCATCAAGCACGTGATCAAAATGCTTGCGAATTTTGGCTAGACCGGCCTCTAAGTGGTTGCGCATGGCAGGGGTCACTTCTACATGGCGGCTATTAATCTTTAAATTCATCTTCAGCTCCTTTTTGTGTGCATGCGCATACATATCCCTGGGGTGCGCAGCATGCCCCGTGATTTTTATACTTGTCTGGTACTTGTATCTTTGGAATGAACTTCATGAACCTCCAGCGTATCAGCGATTTTGCTGAAATCCAAGAGGGTAAACCGCTTTATTTCAGAAATACCCCCTAAAAAGGGAATTCTTACATCCTAAAGTTTTCGCCTAGGTAGACCCTGCGTACAGCATCATTCTCAATAATTTGGTCTGGCTTACCTTCAGCTAGAACGCTGCCTTCACTAATGATGTAAGCATGATCGCAAATGCCTAGGGTTTCGCGAACATTATGGTCAGTGATCAAAACGCCGATTTGACGATCGCGTAAAAAACGGACGATTCTTTGAATTTCCCCAACAGCGATAGGGTCAACACCTGCAAATGGTTCATCTAGCAGGATGAATTTAGGTTGAGATGCGAGCGCGCGAGCAATTTCCACGCGTCGGCGTTCGCCACCGGAAAGGGATAGTGCAGGATTGTCTCTAAGATGCGTAATTTGGAGTTCACCCAAAAGTTCATCTAGGCGCTGAGCAATCTCAATCTTATTTAAAGATTTGCCATCCTGAACTTGTAACTCTAGTACTGCCTGAATATTTTCGGCAACATTGAGTTTTCTGAAAACGGATGCTTCTTGAGGCAGGTAGGATAAACCCATTCTGGCGCGCTCATGAATCGGCAGGCGGGTGATATCAGTGCCATCGAGAACAATATTGCCGCCATCTAAAGGGACAAGACCAACAATCATGTAGAAGGAAGTAGTTTTGCCTGCGCCATTAGGCCCAAGCAAGCCAACCACCTCGCCACATTTCACTTCAATCGACACATCACGCACAACGGTTCTGGAGCCATAGCGCTTTTGAAGATGATGCGCGCTAAGGGTTGCAGGACTATTATTTTTGGTTAAATCTGCTGTCATTTCTCTAAAGTGGCTTTTCGTCTTGGTGAAAGAATGGCTCTGGCCAAAGGCAGATCCTCAGCTTTTGCATCTGGTGGGGGGGATACGCGATAGTACTGCTTGATATCATCGTACTCAATTTTCCAGCCATGCAATTGATCTAGCATCTGCATGTTTAGTAGTCTTTTAAGGCTGGCATCACCCGTGAGTATCAGTAACTCAGTCTTGGCGTTATAGTCGACATCGGTAGCGCGACCTTGTATAAATTCATTGGCAGGTCCCTCGCGTTTCTGTCTGAAGCTGGCTACTTCTTCGGGCGTGCCTTTCATATCGACATACTGGTAGCCTTCTGGATCTACTTTGATGTTACCTTGTTCGCCTGTTACAACTATCGTCCCTTTAATGAGGAGGATTTTTCCATTCAGTTCATAGGTTTGCTGTACATCGTTTACAGAAACTTTTTCCGCCTCAAGAATGAGGGGTTTATCTTGGTCTGCTTTTTCGGCATGAGCTAAAGGCATGATAAAAACATTCATGCTTGCTAAACCTAAAACAATATTTTGAAGAGGGCGCATAGCAATCACCTTACTGTGCCTCTCGCGGCAGTCGCTCGATGCGACCTCTTACTTGTCCTGATAACACCATACTTTGGTCGACGTTGTTAAATGATCCACCTTCAGTAGAGTTCATCACCGACATCCCTTGTTCCAGCCTGATTGGTTTATCGGTTTCAATGATGTCATCGTTGATGAGCACTTTAAAGTAAGACGATCGCGCGAGCATGCGCAATGTTGCTGGTTCGGTGGTAGTGGCTGCTTGCGCTGGGCGAAAAATTTCAGCATTGTCGACGAGGTCCAAAATTTTGAGATCTCCATCGAGATGACCAGTATCTGATTTTACTGTGACTGGTGCCTTATCTGCTTGGAATAAACGCATGCGCGGCGTAAGGATGTCAATTGATGCGTCATCATCGTAGTGGGTTACTTTTTTACCCAGCACTCGATATTTTGTATTACCAAGTTCATTCAAGGCTGATAGCGCACCATTTTGAATGATGTAGTCAGGCTCATGAAGTCGAACACGTTCCAGTATGGAGCTTTCTGGCGGAGTATTTGTTTTAACAAGCCAAAAAGTGATCAGGGTAATTGTGCCCATCAAAATCAATGGCATGAGGCGCAATATGGTGCGCCCTAAACTAACTTTAATTTGATGGGGATTGAGTTGCATTACTAATTGCTTAATTACGAGCTTGATTTAGTAGATCTTCGTAGCGATTCTGCGCTTTGAGAATGAGGTCACATAGCTCACGTACTGCGCTACTGCCACCAACGCGGCTTGTAACAAAATGCACGCTCTCTTTAACTGCTGCGTGTCCTTGAGCTGGGCAAACTGTAAAGCCAGCTTTATGCATCATTTTGAGATCTGGCCAATCATCACCCATCACCGCACATTCTGAGTGAGCTAAAAATAGGGACGTCAAAATTTGCTCGAGCGCAACCGCTTTATTCTCAACTCCCATATGGACATGTTTGATGCCCAACTCTTCGCAACGAGCCAGCACCATTTTGGAGTTGCGACCAGTAATGATGGCGGTGGGGATGCCGCATTGCTCTAGCAACTTAATGCCTAGGCCATCTTGAATATCAAAAGCTTTTAAGGACTCTTTGCCATCGGCACCAATGAATACTTGCCCATTAGTCAGAACCCCATCGACATCCAGAACTAAGAGCTTGACTTTGGCAGCACGCTCCCATGCTTGTGGATATTGGCTGAGAGGGTTTGTATTGTGAATATTAAAAGTGCTTGACATGAAGTAAATAAACTACCTTAAATAACTTTAGCTGCAAATAGGTCATGCAGATTGAGGGCGCCGAGTAAGCCACCATTAGCATCAGTCACTACTAAATGATTGATGCGATGTTTTTCCATCATCTCAATGGCTTCTTCAGCTAGCAGTTCTGGTGGAATGGTTCTCGGTGTGGAGGTTGTCGCTTCTTTTAAAGTGACACCATCAAGATTTGTACTCTTTTCTAGTAAGCGGCGCAAATCACCATCTGTAAAGATGCCCACTACTTTGTTTTTGTTATCTAGTGTGATCACCATACCCATGCGTTTGGCAGTCATCTCCAGCAAGGCTTCTTGTAGGGAGGCTTGGATAGAAATTTTAGGGGTTTCATCAAACCTACGCATGACTTCGCCAACATAACTCAATTGCTTGCGACCAAGTCTGCCGCCAGGATGTGAGCGAATGAAATCTTCAGCCTGAAAGCCCCTAGCATCTAAGAGTGCAACGGCAAGCGCATCGCCCATTGCTAGAGCCGCAGTAGTACTGGTGGTGGGCGCCAAGTTAAGAGGGCAAGCCTCTTTTTCTACGCTGGTATCCAAATGAGCATCTGCTAACTTTGCCAAGGATGACTCGGGCGCGCCAGTAAGGGCGATAAGCTTTGCACCGGTACGCTTGACAATTGGCACGATAGTCAGTAATTCATCGGTTTCCCCAGAATTCGATAGGGCAACAAATACGTCTTCACGCGTCACCATTCCTAAATCACCATGACTTGCTTCAGCAGGGTGGACAAAAAAGGCGGGCGATCCTGTGGAAGCAAATGTTGCAGCAATTTTGCGGGCGATATGACCAGATTTACCCATCCCAGACACTACAATCCGTCCTTTGCAGTCATGCAAAAGCTCTACAGCACGTACCAGAGCATCTGCATTAGGCCCTTCAAGGCGATCGCGCATCGTTTGCAGTGCGGCAGCCTCAATAGTGAGGGTATCGCGTGCAAGCTTTAGGGTCCGTTCACGAGTCTTAGCTATCATCGAGTAAGTATATGCCGTCAGTCCTTCAATTAACTCTCATCTTGTTGGCCTCCGCTGTGGCCGGAGTAGTTATTTTCCGCTATTTTGGCCTACCTCCTATTTTGGGCTATTTAGCCATTGGTCTCTTGATTGGTCCTAAGGCCCTAGCTCTAGCAAATGATTCAGCTACCGTGAAGTATTTAGCTGAATTTGGGGTGGTTTTCTTAATGTTCTCGATTGGCCTGGAATTCAATCTTCATAAGCTTCGGGCAATGCGGTCTATCGTTTTTGGCCTAGGCAGTAGCCAGGTCGTTTTAACGATGCTCTTGGCTGTGCCTGCCAGCCTTTTGATGAGCTGGATTTACCCAATTTCTTGGCAGGCTGCTATTGCCCTAGGTGGTGCATTGGCGATGTCTTCGACGGCAATTGTGACCAAGCTGATTTCCGATCGCTCTGAATTCGAAACTGAACATGGTCGTAACGTGGTCGGAATTCTGCTATTCCAAGATTTAGCAGTGGTGTTTCTATTAATTTTGTTGCCATCTTTGGGTAAAAATCCTGGTGACCTGATCCTTGCCTTAACAGCAGCATCAGTCAAGATCGCCGTGGCCCTAGGCCTCATTTTTGTCATCGGTCAAACCTTGATGAGCCGCTGGTTTAGCTTGGTTGCTAAATTACGCTCTCAAGAACTTTTCATGCTCAATCTCTTATTGATTGTCTTGGGTATGGCAGCACTAACTGAGCACTTTGGTTTGTCTTTAGCGCTCGGTGCATTTCTGGCGGGGATGTTAATTTCTGAGACGCCCTATCGGCATCAGGTTGAAGAAGATGTGAAGCCTTTTAGGGATGTCTTGTTAGGGCTCTTTTTTATTACGATCGGGATGCAGCTTGATCTTGAGGTGATTTATCAGCAGTGGATGCTAGTGCTGCTTTTATTGATTGGACCGCTGATTTTTAAGTTTGGTTTGATTGCTTTGCTGTCACGTGCTTTTGGATCAAGCCCTGGCATTTCTATTCGGACTGGCTTATGCCTAGCGCAGGCTGGAGAATTCGGTTTTGTTTTACTCAATCAAATTGATGGTTTGAATCTCATTGATCCCGCATTAAGTCAGGCAGTACTGGCGGCGATGCTGATATCGATGTTTGGTGCACCATTTCTGATTCAATACAGTGATCGCATTGCGATGCGCTTCTCTAGTAATGAGTGGTTATTGCAATCTCTGGCATTGACTCGTGTGGCTGCCAAAAGCGTTCGCACTGAAAACCATGTGGTGATTTGTGGTTTTGGGCGTTCAGGTCAAAGTCTTGCACGCATGCTGGATCAAGAAAAAATTCCTTATATCGCTTTGGATATGGACCCTGACAGGGTGAAGGAGGCAGCCGCTGCTGGTGACAACGTGGTGTATGGGGATGCCAGTCGTGAGAATTATTTAGTTGCGGCTGGTTTATCTAAAGCTAAGGCAGTTGTCATCACTTATGCGGATACGCCGGCAAGCATGAAGGTCTTATATCAAGTAGAGCGCTTGCGTCCGGGCATGACGATTCTGGTGCGCACTAAGGATGATGCCGATTTAAGTAAGCTCCAGGCAGCAGGTGCAACTGAGGTTGTTCCAGAGCTGATTGAAGGTAGCTTAATGATGGCATCGCATGTCCTACTGATGATGGGCGTGCCCATGCGTAAAGTGGTCAGAATTGTCTCCAATACACGCGAGGCAAGGTATAGCTTATTACGCGGATATTTCCGTGGGTCTGAAGCGGATGATTTTGATGCTAATGAGTCTTGGCGTTTACATTCTGTGACTCTGTTACCCGAGTCGATCAGCATTAACAAGACTCTAGGTGAACTCAATCTGGAAAATGACGGTGTGAGCGTGCAAGCAGTGCGCCGTAAAGTTGGTGGCGCAGATTACGTCAAGCAAGATCTCAGCCCTGATTTGCGTTTACAGGCTAATGACATCTTGGTGCTATCAGGCAATCCAGAGGCGACCGATTTGGCCGAATCTAAATTGCTTTGATGCGCCTGTTGTATTGACTGTTACTTTTTCTTGGTTTTTGCTGCTGGTTTACGAGCCAGTAATGGCGCCAAGTAATGGCCGGTAAAGCTCGCCTCATTCTTGGCCACATCTTCTGGCGTTCCAGTAGCAATAATTTGCCCACCACCAGCACCGCCCTTAGGCCCTAAATCAATAATCCAGTCGGCGGTTTTGATTACATCTAAGTTGTGTTCAATGATGACAATCGTGTTACCTTGTTTCTTTAATGTTTGAATGACAGTGAGCAAGAGTTGAATATCATGGAAGTGTAAGCCAGTCGTCGGCTCATCCAGGATATACAAGGTTCTACCGGTGTCGCGCTTAGAGAGCTCAAGTGATAGCTTCACACGCTGTGCTTCACCGCCTGATAGCGTAGTGGCACTTTGCCCGAGCTTGACATAGCCAAGACCAACATCTAACAGAGTTTTTAGTTTGCGTTTAACCACGGGTACTGCTTCAAAGAATTCATGGGCCTGTTCGATCGTCATCGAGAGCACTTCATGAATGTTCTTACCTTTGTAGCGAATATCCAGGGTTTCACGGTTGTAGCGTTTGCCATGGCAAACATCACAGGGAACGTAAACGTCTGGTAAAAAGTGCATCTCTACTTTGAGAACGCCATCACCTTCGCATGAATCGCAACGGCCACCTTTGACATTAAAGGAGAAGCGACCAGCCTCATACCCACGTTCACGTGATGCAGGGACACCAGCAAACAACTCACGAATCGGGGTAAAAAGACCTGTGTAAGTTGCCGGGTTAGAGCGTGGTGTTCTGCCAATTGGAGATTGGTCAACGCTAATAATCTTGTCGAAATGCTCTAAGCCTTTGATGGCATCGTGAGCAGCAGGTTCTGCGACTGAGCCATAAAAATGTTGGGCTACTGCGTGATGCAAGGTGTCATTAATTAAGGTCGATTTACCTGACCCTGAGACGCCAGTGACACAAGTTAATAAGCCCACCGGAATTTTGGCATGGACAGATTGCAAATTATTACCGCGTGCGCCGATTACTTCTAAGAAGCGATCGCCAACAGGAATACGTTTTTCAGGAATCTCAATGCGTTCGCGCCCTGCTAGGTAGGCACCTGTGAGTGATTTGGGATTTGCTTCCACTTCTGCAGGCGTACCTTCTGCAACAATCTCGCCACCGTGGACACCGGCACCAGGACCAATGTCAATGACATAGTCAGAAGCGCGAATCATATCTTCATCATGTTCAACGACCAGCACGCTATTACCTAAATCACGCAAATGCTTGAGTGTGCCAATTAAGCGATCATTGTCGCGTTGATGCAAGCCGATCGATGGCTCGTCTAACACATACATGACTCCCGTTAGACCGGAGCCAATTTGTGAGGCTAGACGAATACGTTGAGCTTCACCACCAGACAAGGTATCAGCACTACGCTCAAGTGAGAGATAGTCTAAACCTACGTCATTTAAAAAACGTAAGCGGGCACCAATTTCCTTGATGATCTTATCGGCAATTTCTCTTTTGGCCCCCTTCAGTTCGAGTACTTCAAAATATTCTTTTGCTTCTTTGAGTGGCAGGGCGCTGATTTCGTAAATGGCACGCGATTGTGTTTTCTCACCCACTTTCACGAAACGTGCTTCTTTGCGAAGACGGCTACCACCACAATCTTTGCAAGTTTGTACATTTTGGTAGCGCGCTAATTCTTCGCGCACAGTCGATGAGTCTGTCTCTTTGTAGCGCCTCTCGAAATTAGCAACAATTCCTTCGAATGGGTGTTGGCGCACACTTAATTTGCCGCGCTCATTGATGTACTCAAATGGAATTTCAATATCGCCAGAGCCCAAGAGAATGAGATATTGTTGCTTTTTGCTAAGGGTCTCAAAAGGCTTCTCAACGTCGAAGCCGCCATGCTTTGCTAGGGTCTGCAAGAGTTTGAAATAGAACTGATTGCGGCGATCCCAGCCCTTAATAGCGCCAGACGCTAACGAGAGATCTGGATGGGCAACGATCCGTTTTGGATCAAAGAAAGATTGGTGACCTAAACCATCGCACGATGGGCAAGCACCCATGGGGTTGTTAAAAGAAAAGAGGCGTGGCTCTAGTTCTTGAAGAGAGTATGAGCAGACTGGGCAAGCAAATTTGCTTGAAAAGATCATGTCTTTGCCCGTGTCCATATCAACGATCATGGCTTTGCCATCGGCAAGACGTAAGGCGGTTTCAAATGATTCGGCTAAGCGTTGCTGAATATCGGGGCGCACTTTAATACGATCCACTACGACCTCAATGGAGTGCTTATCGTTTTTCTTTAACTCTGGGAGTTGATCGACTTCAAAGATTTCTGCTTTAGCAGTATTGGTAGTGCCGCCACCTGAGCGCACTCTAAAGCGCACAAAACCTTGTGCTTGCAGATCCTGGAAGAGGTCCACAAACTCGCCTTTACGTTCGCTAACAACTGGAGCCAAGATCATCAACTTGGTATCTTCTGGCATTGCTAAAACGGTATCGACCATTTGTGAAACGCTTTGCGCTTCTAATGGGAGGTCGTGATCTGGGCAGTGTGGCGTGCCGGCACGCGCAAATAACAAACGTAAGTAGTCATGAATTTCTGTGACTGTGCCAACCGTAGACCGTGGGTTATGGCTAGTGGCTTTTTGCTCAATTGAGATAGCGGGCGATAGACCCTCGATCGTATCGACATCCGGCTTCTCCATCAGTTGCAAAAATTGACGGGCATAGGCAGAGAGCGACTCCACATAGCGTCGTTGACCTTCGGCATATAAGGTGTCAAAAGCCAGTGAGCTTTTGCCGGAACCAGATAGGCCAGTCAGTACGACTAATTTCTCTCTAGGGATGTCTAGATTGATATTTTTGAGGTTGTGCGTGCGCGCACCGCGGATCTTAATTTCGTTATTCATGATTTTTTAGCGTAACTTGTTAATATAGCCTTTTCCTATGAATCCTTCCGAACTTCGCTCAACTCTGGCCTTAGCA
>CAIMOW010000092.1 GCA_903843235.1 uncultured beta proteobacterium
TGAGCATAAACATTGGCAGCGGATGACTCAGTTTCAAGTCGATCATTGCTGTCCCAACTTTCAGCTCGGCTATGTTCATCGAAGCTTGCTGTATTGGTGTTTTCAGAGCGATTATTCATGATGGGTGCTAGGTTACCCTTAACACGCCATCAAATCAAGCCCAAATACTATACATTTTATATAAACCGTTGATTTATATAGAAATAATATATGTAAGTTATTACTAACTTACATATATTCAAATGCTTAAGAGATGCCTCTGACGTTGCTAGCGGCCTCTACAACTGCCAAAGTCGTCACATTCACGATCCGTCGCACTGTCGCAGCTGGGGTCAAAATATGAATCGGCTTGGCTACACCTAACAGCAATGGTCCAATTGCAATGCCATTACCTGCGGCTGTTTTGAGTAAGTTGTAAGAAATGTTTGCAGCATCAATATTTGGCAGAACTAACAAGTTGGCACTACCTTTTAGTGGAGATGAGGTGACTGCACCAGATCGAATCGTTTCGTCCAACGCGCTATCACCATGCATCTCGCCATCTACCTCTAAGGCTGGATCTGCTTTTTGAATTAATGCTAAGACTTCTCGCATCTTGATTGCAGAAGGTGCATTGCTAGAACCAAAATTCGAGTGCGACAAAAGCGCGACTTTAGGTACAAGACCTAATTTACGCATTTCACTTGCAGCCATCAAAGTAAGTTCAGATAACTGTTCCGCGGTAGGATCAGCATTGATATGGGTATCGACTAAAAATACTTGGCGTCCAGGCAAAATCAAACCAGACATCGATCCATACACCTTGGCTCCTGGTTCATGACCAATCACCTCATCAATATATTTCAGATGCGTCGCTGGAACGCCAACGGTTCCGCAAATCATGCCATCAGCCATGCCCTTGCTGATTAAGATGGACCCAATCAGTGAGTTACGGCGACGCATTTCTAATTTAGCGAAAGATTCCGTTATCCCTTTTCGCTCTGTTAAAGCTAAGTAGGTCTGCCAGAAATCCCGAAAACGGGTGTCATTCTCTGGATTAACAATTTCAAAGTCATTACCAGTCTTTAATCGCAATCCAAATTTCTCAATACGGTGCTCTATCACCGCAGGTCGACCAATCAAAATAGGCGTTGCTAAGTGCTCATCAATGATGATTTGCACCGCGCGCAATACACGTTCATCTTCACCTTCAGCAAAAACAATCCGTTTTTGACTAGCTGGTACTCGTTTAGCAATACCAAACAAGGGCTTCATCAAAGTACCAGAATGGTACACAAACTGTTGCAATTGATTACGGTAAGCATCAAAGTCTTTAATGGGGCGTGAAGCTACGCCATCATCCATCGCTGCTTTAGCAACTGCAGGTGCAATTACGGTAATGAGACGTGGGTCAAATGGTTTTGGAATTAAGTACTCAGGACCAAATGATAGATTTTCAATACCATAGACTGAAGTCACTACCTCGCTCTGCTCGGCTTGCGCAAGCTCTGCTACAGCCTTAACGGCTGCGACTTCCATGCCCCGCGTAATTGTAGTAGCCCCTACATCTAACGCGCCACGGAAGATGAACGGAAAACATAAAACGTTATTCACTTGGTTGGGGTAGTCAGTGCGACCCGTAGCCATCACCGCATCAGGACGCACCGCTTTTACTTCTTCAGGAAGAATTTCTGGAGTGGGGTTTGCTAAGGCGTAGATCAATGGATTAGCAGCCATCTTCTTCACCATGTCTTGTTTTAGTACGCCACCAGCTGAGAGTCCCAAGAAAATATCGGCCCCTTCAATGGCTTCAGAAAGTGTGCGCAGCTTGGTGTCTTGGCAAAACGGCTCCTTCTCAGGATCCATCAACTCTACGCGCCCTTTATAAGCAACGCCAGCAAGATCGGTTACCCAAATATTTTTACGGGGAATACCAAGATCCACTAAAAGATCTAAACAGGCTAAAGCAGCTGCACCAGCACCTGATGTCACCAACTTCACTTTGTCGATATCTTTGCCAACAACTTTTAAGCCATTTAGAATAGCCGCGGCAACCACAATCGCAGTGCCATGTTGATCATCATGAAAAACGGGGATTTTCATACGCGCCTGTAACTTACGCTCAACTACGAAGCAATCTGGCGCCTTAATATCTTCCAGATTAATACCGCCGAAGGTTGGCTCCAGAGCGGCAATGATTTCCACTAACTTGTCGGGATCATTTTCATTGATCTCAATATCGAATACATCAATGCCAGCAAATTTCTTAAAGAGAACTGCCTTGCCTTCCATCACAGGCTTACTTGCTAATGGCCCAATATTTCCCAAGCCCAATACAGCGGTGCCATTGGTAATGACACCAACTAAATTTCCACGCGCTGTGTATTTGAAGGCATTAGCAGGATCTTTAACAATTTCTAAGCAAGGTGCAGCAACACCGGGCGTATAAGCCAATGCCAAATCTCGTTGGTTTGTTAGTTGCTTGGTGGCGGCAATCTCAATTTTTCCCGGAGTCGGAAACTCGTGGTAATGAAGAGCGGCTTCTCTTAGGTCTGCAATTTGTTGTTCTTTGCTATCGCTTGATTGGGTCATGACTTAACTCGTTCTAAGGCGTATTGAAGCCTCTAATTCTATTCCTCTCAGATGGTCAACCGACAAGAGCCATAAAATGAGGCATGCAATTACCACTTGGCGAATTTGAGCTCATTCAACGTTTTTTCAAAACGGGGTCAGAGGCCATGCTTTCCTCGGATGATCAATCCATCATGCTTGGGATTGGTGATGACTGCGCCTTACTCAAGCCCAATCCTGGAGAGGAGATCGCTATTACCAGCGACATGCTGGTCGAAGGGCGCCACTTTTTTGCAGATGCCAATCCTGAGTGGTTAGGTCGAAAAGCCCTAGCCGTAAACCTCTCAGACCTCGCTGCCATGGGCGCTAGGCCGTTAGGCTTCACACTTTCTATTGCATTGCCGCAAGTCAATTCAAACTGGCTAGAAGCATTTAGTAAAGGTTTATTTGCACTTGCACAAGAATATTCGTGTCCGCTAATTGGTGGCGATACGACTGCTGGCCCTCTCAATATTTGCATCGCAGCATTTGGCAGCATTCCTCATGGAAAAGCGATTAAAAGATCTGGGGCGATTGCAGGAGATGAGATTTGGGTATCAGGTTCGGTGGGCGATGCGAGACTCACACTTGCTGCACTGCGTCATGAATTAAGCCTCTCATCTACAGATTTACAAGCTATCGAAATTCACATGCATCAACCCACTCCCCGAATTGATTTAGGAATGCACTTAAGGGGCATTGCTACTGCAGCCCTTGATATCTCAGATGGGCTTTTGGGCGATCTAAAGCACATACTCAAACAATCTAAAGTGGATGCGCAGATTTTTCTTGATCACCTACCTAAATCTGCAACGCTGCAACAACAGAGTGAAGCTGTTCAAAACCAATTTGCCGCTTGTGGCGGTGATGACTACGAGATTTGTTTTACGGCATCCCCTGATAAGCGCAGTGTTATCAGCGACATCAGCAAAAAATTACGCCTGGCAATCACGCACATCGGTAACATTAAAACAATGCAATTTTCAGAACCAATCATTCAGTTACTAGATAAAAACGGTAAAGAGTTAAGCGCCACCGAGACTGCAAACCTTCTCAAATCATTCGATCACTTTGCATGAATACAGAGTTAAACCAGAGCGCCTCTGTAAAACCTTCCGTTAAGTGGATACTGGGGTCAGCCAGTCGCACCATTGCTTTTGGCTTTGGTAGCGGACTTAGCCCAATAGCACCAGGTACTGCTGGCACTCTGTGGGCGTGGGCTACTTTTCTGATCGGAAGCTATTTCCTCACCACTAAAAACTGGCTCTGGATAATTGGCATGGGAATTTTGATCGGCTGCTGGATCTGTGGACAAGTTAGTGAAGAACTAGGCAAAAAAGATTTCGGCGGCATCGTTTGGGATGAGATTGTGGCCTTTTGGCTGATACTTGCACTGACAATGCCCATGACAATCTGGATGCAAGCATTAGCCTTTGGAGTATTTCGTTTCTTTGATGCCGCTAAGCCCGGGCCAATTGGTTTGATTGATCATCACTTCAAATATCTTGAAGAAAACAACAACCAAACACCCTCCAACATAAAGCAAATCCTTTGGCGAGGTTTTGGGATCATCGCTGATGATCTCGCTGCAGCTTTCCTAACTTACCTTGTTATCGTCGCAGTGCAAGTTGCCATTCAATTATCGACATGAGCTCTACTTTAGATATCGCCAAAGAAGTTGCTAAGCATCTCATTGCTAGGGGATGGACTTTAGCGCTAGCTGAATCTTGTACCGGCGGGCTGGTATGTGCAGCCTTAACAGACTTGGCAGGCTCCAGCGACTGGTTCGAGCGGGGCTATATTACCTATAGCAATCAGGCCAAAACAGAATGCCTAGGGGTGCCCGCACACACAATTGAATCTTTTGGAGCTGTCAGCGAACAGGTCGCAAAAGCGATGTCAGAGGGTGCACAAAAAAATGCTGATGTTAACGCAGCGATTTCCATTACTGGCATTGCAGGACCATCAGGAGGCTCAACAGAAAAACCAGTTGGTACTGTTTGCTTTGCTTGGACTATGCAAAAAGAGTTGGCTCAAAAATTCACAGTGTGCAAAACGATGTATTTCTCGGGTGACCGCCAAGCTATTCGTGAACAAGCACGCGACTATGCACTTTCTGAACTGATTGAACTTCTCAAATAACGCAGTAGGCTCAGCAAGTTAGCCCGCTCAATTACTTCATCCATCCTTTATGATGAAAGTACCAAAGTGGGATGATCGCAGACACAATCATGACGCCAATAGCCATTGGATAACCCCAGGATAAATCTAATTCAGGCATATACCTATAGTTCATACCCCAGATACTGGCGAGTAATGTTGGCGGCATTAGGGCAACAGATACCACCGAGAAGATCTTGATGATCTTACTTTGATTCAAGTTAATGAAACCTACCGTTGCATCCATCAAGAAGTTAATCTTATCGAATAAGAACGCGGTATGGTTTTCTAAAGAATCAATATCTCGCAGAATCTGACGCGCCTCTTCTTGTTGCTCATCAGATAATAATTTACTGCGCATTAAAAAGGAGAGTGCGCGCCGAGTATCCATCACATTACGACGAATACGTCCATTGGTATCCTCTTCAGTCGCGATGGTTTCCAATACTTCGGCAGCATCCGCATCATTGATGTCATCAGAAAGTACTCGCTTACCAGCGCGCTCCAAATTCTCGTAAACCTCTTCCAAGGCATCGGCAGAGTACTCAGCATCGGTTGAATACAAATCGAGCAAAACATCTTTTGCATTGCTAACTGAACCTGGGCGTAAACGGGCACGCAAACGCACCAAACGGAACACCGGCAAATCTTCATCGTGAATGGAGAACAACACTTGCTTAGTCATCACGAATGCAACCCGCACGTTACGAGAGGTTTCTTCTTCGTCCAACAAGAAATCGGTACGGATATGGAGATGACCGTCATCAGCCTCGAAATAGCGGGCAGATGCCTCTAAGTCGCCCAAATCATCTAATTCAGGCAAAAGTACACCAAAAGCCTCTTTAATCCAGATAAGCTCTTCCTCTTCGGGATCGACAACGTCAATCCAGATGGGGTTTGAATATTGCAACAATTCATTGCGATCTTCGACTTGCTCTTGAGAGAGGCGGCCATTTTGCAGGACGAACAAGTTGATCATGGTGAACTCCTAAGGAATGTGCGCTAGTTTATCCTATCAACCATGACAGTTTGACTAAAATAAGCGTAAATCCAATGAACTCCAGCCCAAACACCTTTACCCAGCAACTCCAGTCTGCATGGGCTTCCCAAGGCAGCATGCTGTGCATTGGGCTGGACCCAGATCCGAAGCGCTTGCCCCCGTCGTTACAAGGAAAACCAGAGGGCATTTTTGAGTTCTGCCGAGAAATCGCTGACGCTACTGCAGATTTGGCTTGTTCCTTTAAGCCTCAATTTGCTTACTTTGCATCCCAAGGTGCCGAGGCTCAGCTAGAAAAACTCATTGCGCACCTCAAGAATAAATATCCCAAGATCCCAGTGATTCTGGACTCTAAACGCGGAGATATCGGCAGTACAGCCGAGCACTACGCCCTAGAAGCCTTTGAGCGCTATGGCGCCGATGCTGTCACTGTTAATCCCTATTTGGGCTTTGATTCGGTTGAGCCTTACCTGCGCCACGCTGGCAAAGGGGTGATTGTTTTATGCCGCACCTCTAATCCCGGTGGGTCAGATTTGCAATTCTTAAATGTTGCCCCTAACGGCGAACCACTCTACCTTCATGTGGCTAAGTTGGCGGCTCAACAATGGAATGTCTCTGGTCAAATTAGCCTAGTGGTTGGCGCCACTTTTCCAGAAGAGATTGCCAAGGTCAGGGCCGTTGTTGGCGAAATGCCACTACTGATTCCGGGTATTGGCGCGCAAGGTGGGGATATTGACGCCACCGTCAAAGCAGGCAGCATTCCCAATAAGCCAGGGACAGGCATGATGATCAACTCATCTCGAGCCATCTTGTATGCCAGCTCCGGATCTGATTTTGCAGAAGCCGCCAGAAAGGTAGCTCAAAGCACTCGAGATGCCTTAAGAGTTGCAGCCGCAAAATAAAAAGGGTATCCGAGTTTCGTGATTGATTGGCATCATTAAAGACATATGCACCGCGTAAGGAGTGATCATGCGTGAACGCTAATCTTTAAGCCCAACGCATGAATAACTTTGCAAATAGTATCAAAGCGGGGTTGCGATCCCACA
>CAIMOW010000093.1 GCA_903843235.1 uncultured beta proteobacterium
AGTATTTATTAATCCCACCACTCAGACGATAGCTGAATAATTTGGAGGCAAAGCGTGCAAAGCTCCAATGTGGCCACGCTAATAGCGAGGTAGTGAGTGCTTGATTGAGTAATACGCGACTCCCTGTTACTAAATGACCTGATTGGGCTAATTCGCGATGACGAGCAATGAAATCGGGCTGGACAATACAGTCCCCATCTAAGAAAACTAAATAATCGCCGCGCGCTAATGCAATGGCTTGATTGAGAATACGGGTTTTTCGAAAGCCTTGATCTTCTTGCCAGAGATGCGTGATAGCTACTGGAAAATTGGCTTTGACGAGGTCGATCACTTGCTTAGTCTCATTGGTCGACCCATCATCAGCAACGACGATTTCAAAATCAAGATCACTTTGAGTCCTAAGCGATTCCAGACAAAGCTTTAAAGCTTTTGGCCAGTTATAAGTGGCCAACAAAATCGAAATCATTTGCTAGCTTCCCGAATCAAGTGCCACAACTTAATATAACGATAGTAGGTGCCTTGGGCATTTGACATGGCCAAGGTAAAACCTTGTGGCCCATCTAAAAAGCCAGCTTGCAAGAAGTAGGTGCGAAAGAAGGACCAGGCGCCATGGAGGATTGCTTTTAGAGGGGCGCTCGTTTTGCCATTGGCGAAAGCTTGTTCCGCAGATGCTGTGGAGTATCGGTCAATTTTTTGGAGCACCTGAGAGTAATTCATAAAGCTGTAATGCAACATGGGGTTCTCGAGTTTTGCGACCTGTCCGGAGGGGATAAGTCGCTCATGGACTAAATCATTAGAAAACCGAGCACTTCCCCGTTTAAAGAGACGATCAACATAATCAGGATTCCACCCAGAGTGGCGAATAAAACGTCCGCAATACCACGATAGACGTGGAATGGCAAAGCAGTTCACATGCGCCGAATGATGAATCGCAGTGACAATTTCTGATTTGAGGGCTGGGGTGAGTCTTTCATCGGCATCTAGGGATAAAACCCATTCACCGGTGGCTAGATCTAAGGCGCGGTTCTTTTGGGGCCCAAATCCAGGCCAATCTTTCGGCTGAGTAATCACGGCCCCATAGGTTTTAGCGATTTCCAAGGTTTGGTCTGAGCTATTGGTATCCACCACCACAATTTGCTGGGCAATCCCTTCCAGGGAGGCTAAACAGTCGGCCAAATTGGCCTCTTCATTGCGGGTGATGAGTATGACTGATAAGGTGGGCATAATTCATTATATGAATGCTCAAGACCGTACCGCCCTAAACCGCTTAGTTCAGTACCTAAAACCCCACATTGGCTTGATTATTGGCTCTTTATTGGCCATGGCCTTGGTGGCGGGTGCCGAGACCTCGATTCCAGCTTTAATGAAGCCCTTATTAGACCGAGGCTTTACTGGTCAGCTCGATAACAAGCTTTGGCAGGTACCAGTTTTCTTAGTGGGCTTGGCCTTGGTACGCAGTTTGGCGCAATTTCTCTCTAATTATTTATTAACCCGCGTCATTAACGCAGTGCTCTTGAAGTTGCGCGAGCAGATGTTTCAAACTCTCTTGCACGCCCGCACCATTTTTTTCCAAAAAAACTCTGCTTCTAATTTAATCAATGCAGTTGTATTTGAGGTGAACAATGTTCTCTCAATCATGGGTGGCATGTTGATTAGCTTGGTGCGTGACTCGTTGACTGTTGTTGGTTTGATGGGTTATCTCATCTATCTCAATTGGCGTCTAACTTTGGTCGTGGTAATTATTTTCCCAGTGATTGCTTTCATCATGAGCAAGATCAATAAGCGATTGAGGGCATTAAATCGAGAGCAACAAGGGCTGACTAGCGAACTGGCTTATATCGTTGAAGAGTCAGCAGCAGGATACAAGATTGTCAAAGTGCATGGAGCTGAGCAGTATGAGATGCGCCGCTTCATGGAAAAAGCTGAGCGCTTACGCCAATTTGCCTTAAAGTCCGCGGTTGCAGGGGGGTTAAATCAGCCGATTACTCAGTTAATTGCTTCGATGGCGCTATCGGTTGTATTGGTTATTGCCTTAATGCAGTCAGCTACCGAAGGAACAACCGTAGGTGGCTTCGCTTCTTTCGTTACCGCCATGATGTTGGTGATCTCGCCTCTGAAACACTTGGCTGATATTAATCAACCTTTGCAGCGTGGTTTGACGGCGGCAGAAATGATCTTCACATTAATGGATGAGCCTTTTGAAGAAGACGAGTCTCGCACGCCCAATATGAAGCCTTTGGCTAAGACTAAGGGCGGTATTCGTTTTGAGAATGTGGGCTTCTCTTATCAGCAAGAGGTCGGACGTAAGGATGCTCTTACTGGTATTAATTTATCGATTGAGCCGGGTGAGGTAGTCGCTTTTGTCGGGCCGTCCGGCGGCGGTAAGTCCACCCTAGTAAATCTTTTGCCACGTTTTTTTAAACCAACAGCTGGCCATATTTACTTGGACGATATCCCACTTGAAGAAATTCTTTTGTCTGATGTGAGAAAGCAAATTTCCTTTGTAAGTCAAGATGTAATTTTGTTTAATGACACGATTGCCGCTAACGTCGCTTATGGTGCGGTTGCTGCAGAAGGTATTGATCGTGGTCGCGTGATTGAAGCGCTTGAGGCGGCTAACCTCAGTGCTTTAGTTAAAGAATTGCCCGAGGGTATCGACACCATGGTTGGGGATAATGGTAATCGCTTATCTGGCGGGCAGCGTCAGCGTCTGGCAATTGCGCGAGCTATTTATAAAAATGCGCCTATCTTGATTTTGGACGAAGCCACTTCTGCTCTTGACTCTGAGTCAGAGCGCCAGGTTCAAGATGCCTTGGAGAGGTTAATGGCTGGTAGGACAACCTTGGTAATTGCTCATCGCCTTTCAACTATTGAGCACGCCGATCGCATTGTCGTTCTAGAGCATGGCAAAGTAATTGAAAATGGCTCGCACGAAGACTTAATTAAGCAAGATGGTTTATATGCAAACCTGCATCGCATACAGTTCTCAAATGCTTAAAGCTTGGCTTAATTAAGTTAATTAACTCAGAACAATATCGTATTGCTCTTGGCGGAAGCTACCTTCCGCTTGGAGTTTGATTGGCTTATTGATGAAGTCTCCTAGCTGTGCCAAGAATTGATTTTCTTCTTCAAGGAATAAATCAATCACATCTGGCGCAGCAACAATGCGGAATTCTTTTGGATTAAATTGGCGATGTTCACGCACGATTTCTCGTAAGATCTCATAACAAATGGTTTGAGCGGTTTTGATTTCGCCTTTGCCCTGACATACGGAGCAAGGCTCGCAGGTAATATGGGCAAGTGATTCTCTAGTGCGCTTACGCGTCATCTCCACCAGGCCTAGTGCTGAAAATTCACTGACAGAGGTGCGTGCATGATCGCGCTCTAAGTTGCGTTTGAGCTCATACAAGACTGACTCTTGATGATCCTTGCTAATCATGTCAATGAAGTCAATGATAATGATGCCGCCCAAATTGCGTAAGCGTAATTGACGTGCAATTGATTGCGAGGCCTCTAAATTGGTTTTAAAAACGGTATCGTCTAGATTGCGCGCGCCAACATAACTGCCCGTATTAACATCGATCGTTGTCATAGATTCGGTTTGATCGATCATGAGGTATCCACCCGACTTCAGATCAACACGTCGTCCTAAGGCTTTGTTAATTTCAGCATCAACATCAAATAAGTCAAAGAGGGCGCGCTCGCTACGATGCAAGGTCAATTTACCCAATAGGTTGGGCATGTACTGACCTGCAAACGCATTGAGTTTATCGAAATTCTCAGAGGAGTCTACCCGTATTTGGCTAGTCTCCTCTCCAGCAACGTCTCGTAGCACCCGCTCTGCAAGGCTAAGATCTTGGTAGAGTAGTGATGGCGCAGCCTTATGGTTAACCGCTTCCCGGATGTTTTCCCAAGTGGTGCGTAAGTAATGCATATCGTGCTGTAGTTCAGTATCGGAGGCATCTTGTGCGCTGGTGCGCACAATGATTCCACCTTTTTCATCTTCGGGCATCAGCCCTGCAAGACGAGCTTTGATGGCTTCACGCTCTTCAGGTTGATCAATGCGTTGAGAAACGCCGATGTATTTCGCGTTGGTGATATCGCTGCTGACGGGTGGCAAATACACCAGATTTCGTCCAGCAATACTCAGTTGGGTTGTCAGGCGTGCACCTTTGGTTCCAAGAGGATCTTTAAGTACTTGCACTAATACGGTCTGACCTTCAAACAGCACTTTCTCAATTTGTGCTTGTGGATTATTTTGGGTGATATCGGCTACGTGCATAAAGGCAGTGCGCTCAAGACCAATTTCAATAAAGGCAGATTGCATGCCAGGTAGAACCCGCACGACTTTTGCTAAATAGATGTTGCCCACAATTCCACGTTGGCGGGTACGCTCAATCTGGAGCTCTTGTACTGCACCTTGTTGAATTAATGCCACCCTAGTTTCTTGGGGGGTGATATTGATGAGTATCTCTTCGTTCATAGATGGCTTATTTGGGCGCGAGCGAGTAGTTGGGTCGTTTCGTAAATCGGAAGACCCATGATACCGCTATAACTTCCTTTAATCGAGGGAATGAGCGCACCACCAAGCCCCTGAATACCATAGGCGCCGGCTTTGCCAAAGGGTTCCCCACTTGCGATATAGGCTTCAATTTTTTCCGTGGAGAGAGATGCAAACTTTACTTCGGAGACTTGGACTAGGCAAGTCGGCTTGCTGTCTGGAGATGTGGTGATGGCCACTGCTGTTAGGACTTCATGCATTTTGCCGCTGAGTAAATTCAAAATTCTTTTGGCATCTTCAGCATCGCTAGGCTTGCCTAAAATCTCTCCGGTAGGATGATTGGGTAGACTCACGGTTGTATCGGCACAGAGAATGGGCGCCCAAGGGAGATTGCTTTTCTGCCAACGCGCTAGCGCAGCTGCACTTTTTGCCAGAGTAATCCTCTCAACATAAGCCCGGGCTTTTTCATTCGGAAGCGGTATTTCAATAGCTTCAGCGTCTTCACCCGGCTCTGGAAGTAGCATCTCGAATTGCGCGCCAATTTGCTTTAAAAGTTCTTGGCGACGAGGGCTTTGCGAAGCGAGGTAAATGAAAGGGAGCATAGGTAGCACTTACTCGCGATGATAGGGATGACCCTGCAGAATCGTCCAAGCCCTATAGAGCTGCTCGACTAGTAATACCCTGGCCATGGCATGCGGCAAGGTGAGGCTCGAAAGACGCCACATTGCTTGAGCGCTGTCTTTGAGGCTGGCATCCAAGCCATCGGCACCGCCAATCAAAAAAGTAACATCGAAACCGTCTTGTCGCCAGTTGGCTAATTGCGTTGCCAGGTTCTGTGTGGTTTGATCTTTGCCGCGCTCATCTAATGCAATGACGCGAGATCCTTTTGGAATGGCCGCCGCTATTTTGATAGCTTCTTTAGCTGGAGTGAGGTCGGGTTTGAGCTCTTTAATTTCAATACTGCAATCTGCTGGCAGGCGTTTAATGTAGTCATGCGTTACCGTTGCCACCCAGTCCGGCATCTTATTGCCAACAGAAACGATCGTTAAACGCATTCAGAAAAAAGGCTGGATGAAAGAAACAAATATTTAGTCTTCGTCAAGCTCGCTAGCTTTGACAAGCCCTTTTTCGCCGGCCAATTTCACGCGTACAGGTTTGGCACCCCACATACCTTCAAGTTGATAGTAAGAGCGCAGCATGGGTTGCAAGATGTGCACGACGATATCGCCGCAATCAACCAAGACCCATTCACCAGTTTCTAGGCCTTCAACAGAGATAACTTCACCACCTTTGGCGTTAACCTCTTCCTTTACTGACATGGCTAATGAACGTGTCTGACGATTGCTAGAGCCGGTGGCAATAATGACGCGGTCAAATAACTCGCTTAATTTGGTGGTGTCATAGACGCGAATATCTTGTGCTTTGATATCTTCTAAGGCATCAATAACGACGCGCTGTAATTTACGTAATTCCATAGTTTCTTTGCTGTATTTCTTTAATAGGTCTAATGAGTATGGGGTGATCTTAGCTTGATTATTTGTACAAACCTAGATTTGTGATGATTTCTAAAACGTGTGATGGGATTTGTTCTGGCCCAAGGGAGTTCCCGGAGGGGGTTCTGAGGCGATTTCGAAGCTCTGTAGAGGATAAGTCAACTGCCAAGGACTTATCTAGGTATATGAGGCCAGATGGGTTATTTTCAATAGCGCCAACCTCCAGGGTTTGGTGTTTAGAGAGCAAATGACGAATTTCTAGGCCCACTTCTGTTTCAAGTTCGTATTCTGGTCGACTAGCGACGGCAAAATGCACTTGATTGAGCAGTTCTCTCCAGGAGTTCCAGCTCGGTACCGAAATGAAGGAATCAGCCCCCATTAACCAAATCAGTCTAGCTGTGGGCCCATAGCGCTCCCTTAAGGTCTTGATTGTGTCTATGGCATAACTGGGTCCAGCACGATCTACCTCCAAACGATCCACTCCAATCAGGGTTGGGATCTGTAAATATAAAAATGCCCTAGCTAAATCTATTGCAGCGGCTTCGGTTAACTGGAGGCGGGTTTCTGCTCGAGTGATAAGAGTGGTTTTTTGCCAAGGCGCGCCACTCGGAATGAGTAGCAACTCATCCAAGCTAAATAGTTTGGCAAAGTGCGTGGCAAGTTTGAGATGACCAAGATGTGGTGGGTCAAAAGTACCACCTAGGATGCCGATTTTTTTTGGAGGATTCAAGTTAAGCTAACCAGTCGCGGGGCTTAAGGTAGTAATTGTAGAGCTTCGCCTCGGGAGTATTGGGTTCTGGATGCCAGTTATAACGCCATTGCACAACTGGCGGCATCGACATTAATATTGATTCAGTTCTTCCACCAGAGTGCAGGCCGAAGATGGTACCACGATCGAAGATGAGGTTGTATTCAACATAACGTCCACGGCGATATTCTTGGAAAGATTTTTCTTCTGGAGTGAAGTGGTCGTTTTGACGGCGCTCAAAAATGGGTAGGTAAGCGTTCATGAAGGCGTCACCAATAGCACGCGTCATTGCAAAGCTTTTTTCAAAACCCAGTTCATTGAAGTCATCAAAAAATACGCCTCCGATACCGCGGGGTTCTTCGCGATGCTTTAAGTAGAAGTATTCATCACACCATTTTTTGAAGCGTGGATAGAGATCGTTACCGAATGGATCTAATGCGTCCTTCGCAGTCTGATGAAAGTGTCTACAGTCCTCATCAATCCCGTAGTAAGGAGTTAAGTCAAAGCCACCACCAAACCACCATACCGGCTCCTTGCCGGGGGCTTGCGCAATAAAGCAGCGCACATTCATATGAGTGGTTGGGATCTTTGGATTATTTGGATGAAAGACTAGCGATACACCCATTGCTTCAAAATTACGCCCAGCAACTTCTGGGCGATGATGTGATGCTGATGGAGGCATTTGATCGCCACGGACATGTGAGAAACCCACCCCACCTTTTTCGAGAATATTGCCACCCTCTAAAATACAGGTGCGACCATAACCCTTGAGTTTGCTGTCTTCTGGTTTTTGCCATTCATCTGTGACGAAGGCTTTACCATCAAGCTTACTCATCGCTGCAGTGATACGATCTTGTAAACCCCAAAAGTAATCTTTTAAGGTTTGGATATCTATTTGAGTCTGTAGGCTATCGGACAATTGCGTTCTATCAATATTTATTTGATTGCGCGATAACCAATATCTTTGCGATATTGCATGCCGTCAAATTGAATTTTAGAAATAGCGTCATACGCCTTTTGTTGGGCGCCACGAACTGTGTCAGCCAATCCAACCACACACATCACACGACCGCCTGAAGTGAGTAGCTTGCCGTCTTGCAGTTTGGTTCCCGCATGAAAGGTTAGTTGATCTTCAGTATCCACTGGAATACCGGTAATGACATCACCGTTACGTGGCGTCTCTGGGTAGTTATGTGCCGCAAGAACCACCCCTAATGCAGTACGGCGATCCCAATCGAGCTCGACTTCATTGAGCTTTCCGTCCACTGCCTTATCTAATGCGTGCACTAAGTCACTGCGTAAACGCGCCATGATCGGTTGTGTTTCTGGATCGCCCATGCGGCAATTAAATTCCAAAGTTTTGATTTTTCCATTAGGAGAAATCATCAGGCCTGCGTAGAGGAAGCCGGTATACGGTAGGCCATCAGCCACCATGCCTTTTACTGTTGGCATGATGACCTCACGCAAAGCGCGCGCATGAATCTCTGGTGTCACTACGGGAGCTGGGGAGTACGCACCCATACCACCCGTGTTGGGACCTTGATCGGCGTCGAGTAAACGCTTATGGTCTTGGCTAGTAGCCAAGGCAAGAACATTTTTGCCATCCACTAAAACAATAAAGCTGGCCTCTTCGCCGGTCAGGAATTCTTCAATGACTACGCGAGCACCAGCATTACCGAGTTTGTTATCGGCCAGCATCATATCTACTGCTGCGTGAGCCTCTTCAAGACTCATTGCAACCACCACACCTTTACCTGCCGCCAAGCCGTCAGCCTTGATTACAATTGGGGCGCCTTTAGCATCAATATAGGCATGCGCCTCTAGTACATTAGAGAAAGTTTGGTACTCCGCAGTTGGAATGCCGTGCCGTTTCATAAAAGCTTTAGAAAAATCTTTTGAAGACTCTAATTGCGCCGCGAGTTGTGTCGGCCCAAAAATTCGCAAACCATTTGCGCGGAACACATCGACGATACCCGCTGCCAGTGGTGCCTCGGGGCCGACCACTGTTAAGTGAATTTTTTCACGTTTCGCAAACTCTGCAAGATCTTGCAAGTCTAGGATAGGGAGATTTTGAATTCCTGCTGTAGTCAGTTTAGCCGTGGCAGTCCCGCCATTACCCGGGGCAACAAAGACGGTTTGCACTTGGTGTGATTGGGCTAATTTCCAAGCCAGTGCATGTTCGCGACCACCGGATCCAATTAATAAAATTTTCATAGCAAGCTAATGGTTGTATTGATCAATAGGGTTGAAATTAGAATGTTGCCGAATTAGAAAGCTGCATTCGTGAAAACTTCTTGCACGTCATCTAAGTTCTCAAGAGCATCTAATAATTTCTGCATGCTTTCCGCCTGATCGCCTTCAAGAGCAATTTCTGTTTCGGGGCGCATAGCTACGGTCGCTAATTCTGCTTTGAGGCCGGCATTAGTAAGCGCATCTTGTACTTTTGAAAAATTAGGTACTGGTGATAGTACTTCAAGGGAGCCATCATCATGGGTGATAACGTCTTCTGCGCCAGCATCCAAGGCAACTTCCATTAATTGATCTTCACTGGTACCAGGGGCAAATAGCATTTGTCCGCAGTGCTTGAATAAAAAGGCAACAGAACCTTCAGCCCCCATATTGCCGCCATTTTTAGTGAACGCATGGCGTACTTCAGCAACAGTTCTGGTGCGGTTATCAGTGAGGCAGTCCACGATCACCGCGGCCCCATTAAAACCATAACCTTCATAACGAATCTCTTCGTAGTTCACGCCATCAAGCGAGCCAGTGCCGCGCTGAATCGCCCTTTGTACATTGTCATTGGGCATATTGGAGTCCTTGGCCTTATCAATAGCCAAGCGCAAACGGGGGTTCGTCGCAATGTCGCCGCCACCTAATTTAGCTGCGACAGTAATTTCTTTAATGAGTTTGGTCCAAATCTTGCCGCGCTTTTCGTCTTGACGACCTTTGCGGTGCTGAATATTGGCCCATTTTGAGTGGCCGGCCATACGGGTAAGTCCTTTTGCAGAATTGGGCTAGAGAGGACTATTTTAAGGGGTACTAGGCTAAAGGATGGCAGTCCGTACTCTTTTTTTGTTACACTCTCACCTCTTAGCTGTATGTAATGTAGTTTTTCCACTGCAAACACCTGCCTCGGTGATGGAATTGGTAGACGTGCCGGACTCAAAATCCGGTGCCGCAAGGCGTGGCGGTTCGAGTCCGCCCCGAGGCACCAAGAACTCTTCAAACAACGCCTAGCGTTGACCACTAAACCCCTTATAGCATAAGCCTCTAAGGGGTTTTTTGTTGCCTGTTGGCAATGATCGGAAATGAGGGTAGGATGTATGAAATGAGGGTAGTTTTGAGGGTAGAAAATTAAAGCCCCAAACTTCTACCCTCAAATTCACATGACAGGGTTATTTGATGAAGTTGAGCGATTCGGTTATTAAAGCGGTTAAGCCTGGCCGCAAATTGCAGAGTCTTCCTGATGGTGGGAACTTGCATTTTGTATGCGAAACCAATGGCTCGAAATGGTGGAAAGTTCGCTATCGTTTTGCGGGTAAAGAAAACACACTTTCATTGGGAAGTTACCCTCAAGTTAGCCTTTAAAAATCTAGAGAAAAACATTTAGCGATTCGTCTGTTGCTAGATGATGGGATTAACCCATCGCAAGATCGTCAGGAAAAAAAGCAGCAGCAAGCAATGGCTGCAGAGAATAGCTTTCAGGCGGTTGCATTAAAGTGGCATGAGACTTGGTCGGTAGGCAAAGATCCAAGTAATGCTAGGCGCATATTAAGACGTTTAGAGCTCAATGTATTTAATCAGATCGGCTCTAAGCCAATAAACTCAATTACCGCGCCGATGCTTGTGGCTATGGTTAAAAAGATTGAGTCTGGAGGAAATAGCCCATTAGAAATTGCTAAGAGAGCTTATTCAACCTGTGGGCAGATTTTTCGATTTGCCGTGGCACATGGCATATGTGAGCGTAACCCAGCAGCCGATGTAAAAATTTCAGATGTTGTGCGTAATAAACCCGTTGCACTTCGGCATTAGCATCGAAAAAAGCCTCTTATCCGCCGCTAAATACATGTTTTTGTTGAGAAAATAACGATATGAACTTCGGCAAAATGATTGTGGCAGAGTTCTGCAGCCGCCCCTGCCCCTTCTTGTAGAGGGCTTATGACTGGGCTATGTGCTTGTAATTTAAGGGGTTTTAGATTGACAAAACCCAAGTTTCCAAGTAATTTAATAAAATGCAAAATAACTTGGAAATATTAGATCTTCACGAAGATTCAATCCGGCAATATATTGATGCAAAAAGCGCATTTACCGCTTTAGAGCAGGCTAAATTGCGGTCGGCAGAGTTTCGTGGCGGAATGGTTTGGAAAACCGTTAAAGGTAAGCAATATCTCGTGCGCACCACTACTAGAGCTGGTCAAACCGGCCTTGGTGCTAAAAGTGCGGAAACAGAAGCCATCTACGACAAATTTACTGCTGGCAAAGCGCGCGCAGCAGAACTCACTTCTGGCCTTAAGCAGGCGGTAGCAAAACACCAACGTCTAAATAGGGCACTAAGAATAGGCAGAACGCCCAACATCATTATTGATATCTTAGTCGCACTGAATGATGCTGGCTTATCTGACAAGTTCACCATTATTGGCACTAATTCACTATATGCCTATGAAACAGCTGCTGGAGTTCGCCTTAATGAAGCGCATCTAGCAACACGGGATGTGGACTTGCTATGGGATAACCGTAAGAAGCTTAGCTTATTCACTCAAGAAAATACGTTTGCTAGCGGAATGTTAGGTTTTCTTCAGGGCATTGATCCATCCTTCATGCTTCGTGACGACCAGCTTTATACCGCCATTAATAAAGATGGCTACGAAGTGGATATTTTGCGCCGCATGGGCCAGGGTAGTGATGTTGATCCAGGCCGTTTTAGTTCTTTAGATGATGATTTTTGGGTGGTAAAAGCGCGCAATACAGATTGGTTGCTTAGTGCTCCAAAATTTAGTGAGGTAGTGGTCGGCATTAGTGGCAAGATGGCGCGGATGAATACAGTCGATCCCCGTGCTTTTGCTTTATTTAAGCTATGGATGGCCGATCAAGCTGATCGAGAGCCAGGTAAGCGCATGCGTGATGCTAGTCAGGCCCGCATTGTGGTCGATTTGATTAATAGTCATTTGCCGCAATATAGCTTTGAAGATATCAAGGTGTTTCCAACAGCGGTTGCCAATAAGATTGAAATTGATAGTGCGGGTACCCGAAGAATTGTTGAGCCTCGGAAATAAAGTTGAGCGAAGAAATGTAGCTATAAATCAAATGATGAGCGATCAATTCGGCTTTTCTGCCCTTGAGTTTTCTGGATTTAATCCCTAGATTTCGTAAGTATCCGATTCGCTGGACATTGCCTGTTCGACAATTTTGCGTGTGAGTGTGGGTGAGAAGAGTTCTATGAAGGTGTAAACAAAAGACCTCAGATATGCGCCTTGTTTTACGCCAAGGTGGGTCACATTATTGCCAAACAAATGGCCAACAGGAATCACTTTGAGATTGCGATCGCGATCAGGATCATAAGCTAGTCCCGCAACAATCCCGACCCCCATGCCAGTCTCAACATAGGTTTTAATCACATCAGCATCTATTGCTTCCAAAATAATGTCTGGAGTTAAGTTGCGTTGCGCAAATGCCGCATCAATTTTGCTGCGACCTGCAAATGCCTTGTCGTACGTGATAAGGGGGTATTTAACCAACTCTTCTAGGCTGATGGCCGCTTGATTTAGTAATGGATGGCTAAGTGGCACCATGACCACGTGTTGCCATTGGTATCCTGGTAGAGCCAGCACGCCTGCTGTATTCGCAATACCTTCAGTTGCAATCGCAATATCAGCGCGGTCATGGGTGAGTAGCTCAGCGATTTGACCTGGGCTACCCTGTTGAATACTGACGCGTACCTTAGGAAAGCGCTTGGTAAATTCCGTGAGTACTTTTGGTAACGCATAGCGAGCCTGAGTATGCGTTGTTGCAATGACAAAGTTTCCTTGGTCCTGGCTAGCAAAATCTTTGCCAACGCGCCTGAGCGTTTCCACTTCATCCAAAATACGCTCAATCGAAACTAGAATGCGTTTGCCAGGCTCGGTCAAGGAGCGAATGCGTTTACCGTGCCGACGAAAAATTTCAACACCTAGCTCATCCTCTAATTCAATGATGGCCTTAGAGACACCTGGTTGGGAGGTAAATAGAGCCTTGGCAGCGCTGGTAAGGTTGAAGTTCTGCCTTACCGCTTCACGTACAAAGCGAAATTGGTGTAGGTTCATATTAGATTTTGTCCTTATATATCTAGAAGGATATAGGAATAAAATTCTAAATGAATTTTAGATATTAAGCTTTAGATACCCAGCGTAGACCCAAAAGAGCCAGCAGGAAGTAAAGGAGTGGCGGAGTAAGTGCAGTGAGTAAGGTTGGCCACGAACCTAGTAGCCCCACATTCGAAAATAAGGAATTAAAGAGCTGGAAGCTCATGCCAAGCATGATTCCGCCAAATACTTTGATGCCGACACTACCCGCACGTACTTTTAGATACGCAAAAGGCAGTGCTAAGGTGAGCATTACAAAAATAGTGAAGGGGTAAATGACCTTCTTCCAAAAGGCAATCGAGTGTCTTTGCGTATCTTGTTTATTGTCTTGAAGGTGGTTAATAAATTGCCCCAAGCTAAAGATTGACATCTTTTCAGGGCTCACTAGAAGGACGCTCAAAATTTGGGGTGTAACTTCAGAGTCAAGACTCAGTATTGGATGCGTGAAGGTTTGCGCTGAATATACGGGGTTGAGGGGGTCAGTTTGCTTGGTTTCTTTGAAGCGTGTTTCAGTGACATCATCCAAAACCCAAACACCCGTATGATCAAATCGACCAGATGCTGCACTACGAATCGATAGCAATCGGTACGCATCATCAAATTCGTACATACGGATATTGATAATTTGATTATCTTTTTCAATCTTCCCGACGTTTACGTAGCGAACACCTGGCCTGATTGGTCCGCTACCATCTTCATCGCGCAGACGATCTTTCACCCAAACCCCAGTTCTAAATTGTGATTCGTAAGCTGACCCTAGGGCCTTCATCCGAACTTGATCAGAGATCGATTCAGCATAAGGACCAAGCCATTCGCTCATGGTGAGTGTCAGAAGAATTAAGGGCAGAGAGATTTTGGCAAGTGTTGTGAGTCCGCGTTTTACATCTAAGCCTGCTATACGCAAAATCGTAAATTCAGATTGGCTAGCGAGCATGGCAAATACATAGATACTGCCAATTAACCCAGCAATTGGGATAATTTCTGAAATACGGCTTGGCGCTTTTAATAGGACATGTAATAAGGCAAGTGGCAGAGTGTATTGCCCATTGACAGAACTTAGCTCACTAAGAATGTCGAAGAATAAAAATAGGGCCACAAGCGCAAATAAGATAAAGCCAAATGCAGCATAAATTTGCTTGGCTAAATAACGCTCGTAGATATAAGGAAAGAGTATCTTCATTTGCTAGAGAATGAAGCGGGTAATTGGCGTCGCCACCACTTCAAGGAGGGATTAATGCGATTGCGAATTAATGCGACTGCAATCAGAATCGCAAGTGCATGAATTGGCCACGCCGCAATGAAGACATTAATTTTTCCTTGCGAGACAAAATTTTGCGTCAGGTTTAGCAGGTTGCTATAAATCAAATAAATTAACACCGCGTAGAACATAGCCGTGTAATTTCCCAGTCTTGGGTTGACATAAGCCAATGGGATGGCCATGAGCACAAGACCAAGAGCCATCAGAGGAAGGCCAATGCGCCAAAGTAACTCAGCGCGATTAGAATTTATAGCAACAGGGTTTTTGTCATCTAGCAATTCTCGGATACTTTTTTCTCGATCTCGTGGTGCTGGATCTAGTACTTCTTTGTTGCGTATTTTGGTTGCATATTCATCAAACTCTAGTATCCGAAAGTCTAATTGAGTAGGTTGCCCTTCATAGCGCCGTCCATGTTTTAGCACAATCGATTTCTCACCATTCTCAGAATTTTGAATAAAACCTGTAGAGGCAACGGCAATATTAAGACGTCCATTTTTGGAGTCGGCGACAAAGATATTTTTTACTTCACTCTTATCTACATCCAACTCTTCAATAAAAAAGACCCGCTCTGCTTTTGCCGATTCTTTAAATTGGCCAGCTGTCACCATGGAGACATCATCGCGCTGCTGAAAGCGCTGGCTAATTAATGTCGATTCGCGATTGGCCCAAGGCCAGACAAAGAGGGCCAGCAGCGTAATGATGATGATGAGTGGCATTGCAAATCGCAGAATAGGGGTGATGAGATTGGTAACGCTAAGGCCGCTAGCGAACCAGACAATCATTTCTGAATCCTTGTACCAGCGTACCAATACAATTAAAACAGCCACAAATAGAGAAACGGTCAACAGTACCGCCATATAGCCAAGGGTTGCTAGGGCGATAAGCACTAAGGCATCTTTAGGATTGACAGTGCCATTGGCTGCAAATCCCAGAATACGAATCACTAAGGTGGTGATCATGATCGTTACCAAGACCAAAAAGACGCCACCAGTCGTAAAGCTGAGTTCGCGGTGGAGGGCTTGTTTAAAGATCATGGGTACTTAGGCTGGTTTGGGCTGTCATGTGCTTATCTGGTGGAACATTGGTGTATTGCTTAGGGGCTTATCCTTATGTCGGAGGATAATGGATAAACGTGAATTAACCCCCTTGAATCGATTTAAAAATATCGTAATTAACTATGACAATTCAATTTAGCACCAAGATTTTCTCGCAGGTCGACCTACGCAGCCCAAAACAACTTAAATCCAGCCTTAGCACTCTGCTTAGTCAAAGCACTGATTGCCTAGTTTTGGCTTATGCCAAGACGGATTTGGATGATTTTTCAGGTGGCAAGGCAGCGAAGGTAAAGCTGGGTCTATTGTCCGAGTTAGATCGCTTGCTTGGTGGGTCTATTACACATGCTAATGTAGTGGGTGATTTAGATCATCAGCAGGCCTCCACTTGTATCTTGAGGGCGGAGAAATCGTGGTCTGCCAATAGCGTTAAGGTAAAGCGAGTCTTATTGGTCGGCTTGGGTGATCTTAGTTTAGCCAATGCCTGTAATTTGTATGCTTACTCAAAGATTGCTAAAGCGGCATTAAAAAACCTCAGTGGTGGATCGATTCAGAATGCTATTTGGTTTACTCCAAGTTTTTCTCTGGGGCATAAGTCAGATTTCCTAGCTGAGGAAGTGCGCCTCACCATTCAATATGCTGGCGATCAGGCTTATCGTTTTGGCGTGCGCCAACCTGCAATGAAATTTAAAGCTAAAGATAAGGCTGATACATTTACGCAACTCACTTTTGCAGGTAATGAAGGGTGTGCCAAGGATTTAAAGGCAGCCGTTGACGAGGGTATTGCGATCGTTGAGGGCATGAACCTTGCGAAAGATCTAGGTAATTTGCCGCCGAATATTTGCACGCCAACTTACCTTGGTAAAACTGCACAGGGCTTGACTAAAAAAGCTGGCCTCAAGGTTGAGGTATTGGGGCTTAAACAAATTCAAGCTTTGGGCATGGGCTCCTTTTTGTCGGTTGCCAAGGGTTCTGATACCCCACCACAATTTATCGTGATGCGCCATCAAGGCGGTAAAGCTGGTGAAGCCCCAATTGTTCTGGTAGGCAAAGGTATTACTTTTGATACTGGCGGAATATCTTTAAAGCCAGGCGAAACTATGGACGAAATGAAGTACGACATGTGCGGCGCTGCTTCAGTCATTGGCACCATGTATGCAACGGCTTTAATGAAGTTAAAAAAGAATGTGATCGGCGTTGTTCCTACTTGTGAAAATATGCCATCTGGCGCGGCGACTCGACCTGGGGACATTGTGAAGAGTATGTCTGGTCAAACTATTGAGATTCTGAATACCGATGCTGAGGGCCGCTTAATTTTGTGTGATGCCTTAACTTATGTTGAGCGTTTTAAGCCTCAGGCAGTTATTGATGTGGCCACATTGACAGGAGCATGTGTAATCGCTTTGGGACATGTCCATAGCGGTTTATTCTCAGAAGATGAGGGCTTGGTTAATGCCTTGACTAAGGCTGGACAGGCCTCGCTTGATACGGTTTGGCGCCTTCCATTAGATGCCGCCTATCACGATCAATTGAAATCGAACTTTGCAGATGTAGCCAATATTGGGGGGCGTCCAGCTGGAAGCGTTACTGCAGCCTGTTTCTTATCGCGCTTTACCGATAAATATAAATGGGCCCATTTAGACATCGCGGGCACCGCATGGAAAAGTGGAGCAGCTAAAGGATCTACTGGTCGTCCGGTTCCGTTACTCGTGAATTATTTGCTAGAGCAGAAATAAGTAAGGCGACAGGGAATGGCACGAATTGATTTTCATAGTAATGTAGCTGACAAGCTCGAATATGCTTGTCGCTTAACTCGAAAGATTTGGAGTGCCACACCGGCTGGGCAACCTGTCAGGAACATTGTGATGGTGGGCGAAACTGCTGATCTAAAAAAACTCGATGAGCTGCTTTGGACATTCAGTGCAAGCGACTTTTTACCGCATTGTTTTATTGATGATGAGGCTGCGGTAGAAACTCCCATTGTGTTGACCGATGACTTTTCATGTCCTGCGCTAGATGCCATTCCTCATGCTGATGTCATGATTCATTTGGGAATGCACATGCCCAAAGATGTGCCCGCATTGCTTGCTCGCTTTCCGCGTATTGTGGAAGTGGTAACGGTGAATGAGATGGAGCGTTTAGGCGGGCGGGAGCGTTACAAGGCCTATCGGGATTTGGGTCATGAACTGCATAACTTTGATCAATCCAAGTCTTAAAGATCTATGTTGATACACCCTCAGTTTGATCCTACCGCTATTCGAATTGGATCTTTTGCGATTCATTGGTACGGCTTGATGTATCTCATGGCCTTCGCACAATTTCTACTGCTTGGACGTATGCGGATTCGGGCATCCCAATATCAAACTCTGGGCTGGACCTATAAAGATCTTGAAGATCTTTTGTTCGCGGGCGTACTTGGTGTGGTGCTTGGTGGTCGTATTGGCTATACCTTGTTTTATATGCCGGGCTACTACCTTTTCCATCCCTGGGATATTCTAAAGATCTGGGAAGGCGGCATGTCCTTTCATGGTGGCCTCTTAGGAGTACTACTTGCATTGCTATGGTTCGCCCACAAACACAAGACGCGTTTTTTTGTCGTGAGTGACTTGGTCGCGCCACTAGTTCCCTTTGGTTTGGCATTTGGCCGTTTAGGCAATTTTATTAATGGTGAGTTGTGGGGTCGCCCCACGGATCTCCCTTGGGGAATGGTATTTCCACTGGTAGATGCATTACCACGCCATCCTTCACAGATTTATCAACTGCTAGGTGAGGGTATCCTGCTTGGCATCGTACTCTGGATATATGCCAGCAAGCAACGCAGGATTGGACAAGTGTCAGGCCTATTTTTGCTGGGCTACGGTATTTGCCGTTTTCTGGCTGAATTTGCTAGAGAGCCAGATGCCTTCTTGGGTCTACTAGGCCTGGGTTTATCCATGGGTCAGTGGCTCTCACTACCAATGATAGTGTTTGGCGTGTATTTATTACTTCCAATGAAAAGATCAACGAAGTAATACTTCTCTTACTAATTAATTTAGCTCAAACACCATTCTCCAATGCCCAATGAAGAAGTCACACTTCGTAAATTAGAAATTCTTTGTTCGTTTGTGCGTACAAGCAGTCTTGCTAAGACCGCTGAGGAGTTGGGCCTTAGTTCAGTGAGTATTCATAAGGCCTTACATTCTTTGGAGTCCGGAATTGGATGCCCCTTGTTTGTGCGAGATGGACGTTTGTTAAAGCCGCTACCTGCTGCCCTTTACTTGGCCGAGACTTCGATTGACGTCTTGAACGAAGTCGAGAGGATGATCAAAAAGACCAGATCAAAAGCGGGTATTGAGGTGGGGCAAATTCGTTTAGGTGCCATGTACTCCCTGACATCAAACATTATTCCTAAGCTGATTATGAGAACCAAAATTCGTAGGTCTGATTTGGACATCGATTTATTTTTGGGCTCGAATGAAGATCTCATGAATAAATTATTGACGGGCAACATTGATGCTACGGTCATTGCTATACCAAGTGCTGATCTTCCAGAGGGGATTCAGGTTGTCCCCCTCTTTGAGGATCGGCTCTATTTAGCTTCATCTAAAAAAAATAAACCTAAGCAATCATTGATTGATTTGGTGGACTACCGGAACGAAGAGTTTCTAACGCTACAGGATGGTTTTGCAACTACATCTGGTTTTTATGATGTATTTAAGTTGGCTGGTTTTGAGCCAAAAGTACTCATGAAGGTGGGTGATATTTTTTCCCTCATGAATATGGTTGCTGGAGATATGGGTAGAACTCTTTTGCCTGGTCGTGTGAGAGACTTGATGGGGGATTCGATTGAATTTACCCCGCTAGAGACTAAATATGAGGTGATACAGCGTATTGCCTTAATGTATCTTCAAGCTAATGAATCAAACCCCAATATTCTCGCTTTGGCTGCTGAGGCCCGTATGTTGCACCGCAGTAGTAATTAATTTCTGCATTTCAGGCTTATTATAATTAACCTAAAGTTAATGAAATGCTAAGATTATTAATTGATTGAGTCTTAGATACTCGATACATTTACCAATCATATGTAAATTGTGACCGCACTGTTCTTGAGAGATAAACATGCTGGAAAAACTAGCAAAAGCCCGTAACTTGTCTAAGGCAAATAATGCTGTCAAGCGCTTGAATTCTGAGCGTGGGGAATCCAATGAAGTCAGCATGGCCGATGAGGTGGTAAATAACTACCGCAAATTAGGCAAGGATCAACATGTCCAATTTTTTAATTTCTTATTCGAGAAGTTAAACCCTGACGCTGATGCTGTGATGAAGGCTGCTCAAAATTATGTTGCTGAGGCAAGTGCTCGTAATTATGTTCGTCTTCAGCGTGTGGTGGAGTCTCCCCGACAAGAATTGTTTCGTCGCCTCAATCGGGCGAGTGAAGGTACGGCTGCAGTAGTGCAGATTCGTCGCGATCTTCTTCAAGTTTTAGATAAGAAGCCAGAACTTACAGCCGTTGATTTTGATATGCGCCATTTGCTTTCATCTTGGTTTAATCCAGGATTTCTGAAGATGCATCGTGTAGATTGGAAGTCTCCAGCAGAAGTGCTTGAAAAGCTGATAAAACATGAGGCAGTGCATGCTATTGATGGTTGGGATGATTTGCGCCGTCGCCTTCAGCCAGACCGCCGTTGCTTTGCATTCTTTCACCCACAATTACCTAATGAGCCGCTGATCTTTGTTGAAGTGGCTTTGCTACCAGAGATTCCTTCGGTCATTACTCCTTTGGTTGATAAGAAGGCTGATACAGTTGATCAAGTAAACCAATTCAAGGTGGCAGCCTTTTACTCCATTAGTAACTGTGAGCCCGGTTTGCGTGGCGTTTCGATGGGCAACTTTTTGATTAAGCGCGTTGCCGTGCAACTCAAGGCTGAGTTCCCTGGCTTAAAAACATTTGTAACTCTGTCACCTATCCCAGGCTTTATAGATTGGGTTGCGGCCGGTGCAAGTTTTGGTGATGCTGTTGGACTAGATCTCTTTAAGCCTGCCATCAAGTTGGCACGCGATCAAGCTTTGGCTCAGTTGGGTCTTGAGACGCAATCATGGAGCGAGCGATTAAGTTCTGGCTGGCATCCCGATCAGGCGCCACAAAAAGACAAAGACGCCTTACTTTGTTTGGCAAGCATTTATTTGGGATTGGGCTCTGCTGCACGTGCTGGTAATCCCGTAGCAAAGTTTCATTTGGGTAATGGTGCCAAGCTTCATCAAATTAATTGGGCGGCCGACCTTTCTCGTAAGGGTTTGCGCCAATCAGCAGGCTTGATGGTCAATTATCTCTATGATTTGGGTAACGTTGAAGAGAACCATGAGCGTTTTACCAATGGAGAGATTGTGTATTCGAAGGCCGTAGGGCGTTTAATGCAGCCTTAAGAACGAAATTTAAGCGGGGAGACACTCTTAAGCGATAGCTCAGTGACAATCGCTTTAGAATATGACATAAATAAGTCAGGTAATATAAAACCGACAATGTCTAAGTAGTTGAAATTTATAAAAACAAATATTTAATCAGGAGATTAAAAATGACCGATTCAAAAGAAATTAGTCAGTTACGTCGTCAACTATTGTTAGGTGCGGCGGGCGCCTCTCTTGCGAGTTACAACTTACCTACCTGGGCTCAAGATAGCGCTAAGAGTCTGAAGATCTCACATCAATTCCCCAGCGGTACAGATTTTCGTGATCGTCTCTGTAAGAAATTCGCAGAAGAAGTTACCAAAAGAACAAAAGGTGCATTGAAGTTCGACGTGTACCCACAGTCTTCCCTGATGAAGACCAACGCTCAATTTAGTGCTTTACGTAAAGGTGCCCTTGATTTTAGTTTTTATCCAATGCCCTATGCTGGCGGTGAGGTTGTGGAAGCCAACATTGGTTTGATGCCAGCGTTGGTGACGAGTTACGAGCAAGGTGCTCGTTGGAAGAATGCCGAAGTGGGCAAGATTTTGAATAAGGTCATGGAATCCAAGGGTATCGTGATAGTTAGTTGGGTATGGCAGGCGGGTGGCGTAGCTACCCGCTCAGGCCCTATTGTTGTTCCAGATGACATTAAGGGCGTTAAGGTACGTGGTGGTAGTCGTGAGTTTGATGCCATGCTCAAAGCTGCTGGTGGCTCAGTGATGACCTCCATTCCTTCAAATGAAATCTATCAAGCAGTTCAGACGGGTTCATTAGAGGCAGCTTATACCTCTTCTGCTAGCTTAATGTCGTTCAAGCTGGCCGAGTTAACCAAAAACTTTACCTCTGCTAAAAATAAATCCTATTGGTATATGTTGGAGCCTCTCATGATGTCGAAGATGGTGTTTGATGCTTTGCCAGCAAGCCAGCGCGATATCATCATGGCAGTAGGTGTGGATATGGAAAAATTTGGCACAGAGCAAGCTAAGTTAGATGACATTGACGCAGCGATTGCCTTTGCTAAGGCTGGTAACAAAGTATTTGAAATGGATTTGTCGGTAGTGGATAAGTGGAAGGCGGTTGCCAAGCCTTCAGCTTGGAAAGAGTTTTCAGAGCGCAATGAAACTTGTGCCGCCATGATGCGTTCAGCTGAGAAGATTACATAAAATGTTGGCTCTTCTGAATGTTGCCGATAAATTGATGTCGGCACTCAATAAAGGTTTAGTGCTTTTGGGGTCCATCGCGCTGATGGCTGCTGCATTAATTTTGAGTTACAGCGTGATGTCACGGGGCTTATTTCATGCGGCAAATGACTGGCAAGATGAGGCTGCTTTATTTTGCTTAGTGGGTGTCACTTTCATGTGCAGTTCTTATGTGCAGGAAAAACGTGGCCATATTGGTATTTCGGCAATCGAAGGTTTGCTACCTCATCCTGTGAATCGGGTTCGCGTGGTCGTGATTGACATCATTTCTTTCCTTTTCTTTGCTTTTTTTGCGACGAAGACATGGGATTTACTCGTGGAAGCATGGGTTGATGGTCAGGTAACCAATTCCACTTGGGCTCCTTCATTGTGGATTCCGTATGCAATGATGTTCACTGGCATGGTTTTATTAACCATTCAATTGTTTATTCAGATTTTTATCAGAAAGCAAGCGGCCTCTGATGCAATTAGAGGAGGTCATTAAGTATGTCTGTATTAACTATCGGAATTTTATTTGCAGTGGTTACTCTGCTAATTATGTTCTCTGGGATTTCCATCGCTTTTGCTTTGGGTATCGTGGCGATCATTTTTATGTATTTCTTCATGCCCGCTTCATCACTTGATACGGTTGCCCAAAACGTTTACGAAGAGATGTCGAGTATTACCTTGATGTCTATTCCGCTGTTTATTTTGAAGGGTGCGGCAATTGGTCGCTCCCGTGCAGGTAAAGATTTATATAATGCGTTGCACGTATGGATGGGTAAGGTCCCAGGCGGTTTAGGAGTTGCTAACGTCTTTGCTTGCGCGCTGTTTGCTGCTATGGCTGGTTCTAGTCCTGCAACTTGCTCCGCTATTGGTAGTGCTGGTATCCCAGAAATGCGTAAGCGTGGTTATTCTCCTGGGTTTGCAGCAGGTATTATTGCTGCCGGTGGAACGCTAGGTATTTTGTTGCCACCCTCGATTACGATGATCTTGTATTCAGTGGCTGCAGAGCAATCATTAGGTAGATTATTCCTGGCTGCAATTGGTCCTGGAGTTATGCTGGTCGTTTTTTTCTCGGCTTACACCATTTATCGCTTCCGTAAAGAGTATGCAAAAGCCTACGAAGCTTATAGCGTGAACGCAGTTCCGAATCCTATTTTGGATCGCCAGACCTACACCATGCAGCAAAAGATGAGCTCTTTACCAAGGGTGTTGCCTTTCTTAGTGCTGTTGATTGGTGTGATGGTTGCACTGTATGGCGGTTACGCAACACCTGCTGAAACTGCTGGCTTAGGCGCTGTATTTGCCTTCTTATTAATTGCAGTGATTTATAAGATGTGGCGTTTTAAGGATTTGTATCCGCTTTTAGATGTCACCATTCGTGAATCGGCGATGTTGATGTTCATTATTGGTATGTCGCTTTTGTTTGCCAATGTGATGAGTTACTTACACTTAAGTCAAACGGCTGCTCAAGCGATTGTTGATTTAGGTACTTCGCGTTGGATCTTGCTTGCTGCGATCTTATTGATGGTTATTGTGTTGGGCTTCTTCCTGCCCCCTGTGTCCATTATTTTGATGACATCCCCTATCTTCCTGCCGCCTCTCCGTGCCGCAGGATTTGACCTTATTTGGTTTGGCGTAGTAATGACGATTGTGATGGAGACGGGCTTAATTCATCCGCCCGTTGGACTCAATATTTTTGTGATTAAAAATATTGCACCTGATATCACTCTGCGCGAAATTATTTATGGGGTAATGCCCTTCGTAGTCATCATGCTTCTATCAGTGGTTTTACTGTGTGTATTCCCTGGAATTGCTACTGGCTTATCAAATTGGGTGATGGGCACACCCCTAGTTTAAGAAGATCCCAAGAACACAAGGAAAGTTGTCATGAATTTGTATTCACTATTGGAAAAAGGTTTTCCAAAAGATAAAAAATCCTGCGCAATTGAAACGCAAGATAGTCTGTATTACTCTTGGGGGGATCTTGAGCGTGCCACCGCGATGATAGCCAATTTCCTCAAGAATCTAAAGCTACCAAAGGGTGCACGTATTGCAGTTCAGGTAGAGAAATCCCCTGAGGCCTTGTTTTTATATCTCGCTACCATTCGTGCTGGCTATGTATACCTTCCTCTGAATACTGCTTATCAAGCTGCAGAGATGCAGTATTTCATTGAGAATGCTGAACCTGCTCTAGTGGTTTGCAGTAGCAAGAATTTCTCCTGGGTATCGAAGGTGGCATTCAAAGCTGGCACTAAACATGTGCTTACCTTAGATGAAAACCGTACCGGCAGTTTGTTGGAGCGCTCTTCAGTGCAGAGCGATAAGTTCAAAACTGTCGCTACAAAAGATGATGATCTTGCTGCGATTCTGTACACTTCTGGAACTACTGGTCGCAGTAAGGGTGCTATGTTGACCCATAAGAACTTGGGTAGCAATGCGCAAGTCTTGCAAAAATTCTGGGGTTGGAAAAAAGGCGATGTCTTACTGCATGCTTTGCCTATCTTCCATGTTCATGGCTTATTTGTTGCGGCACATGGCGCCTTAATTAATGGCAGCAAAATGATTTGGTTGCCACGTTTAGATACAGCGCAACTCATTCACCACATGCCGAACTCGACTGTGATGATGGGTGTGCCTACTTTCTATGTACGCCTGCTGGCTGATAAAGGCTTCACGAAAACAGTTGCGCGCAATATGCGTTTGTTTGTCTCAGGCTCAGCACCATTGCTTACTGAAACATTCAATACATTCAAGGAAGTGATAGGTCAGCCAATTCTGGAGCGCTATGGCATGAGTGAGACGGTCATGCTGGTTTCTAATCCGTATAAGGGTAGTCGCATAGGCGGCTCAGTTGGCCTGCCATTACCCGGCGTGAAAGTACGCGTCATAGGTGATGACAACAAGCTTTGTGGTGTTAATGAGATTGGCAACATTCAAGTCAAGGGCCCTAATGTATTTCCGGGCTACTGGCGTATGCCGGAGAAGACCGCTGAAGAATTTACTAAAGACGGTTGGTTCAAAACGGGCGACGTCGGTCGTTGGGGTGGTGAGGCTAACGGTGGCAAAGCGCCCAAAGAATATCTCTGTATCGTAGGCCGTAGCAAGGATCTCATTATTTCTGGTGGCTATAACGTTTATCCAAAAGAAATCGAGAGCTTTATCGATGATATGGATGGCGTAGATGAGAGCGCAGTGATCGGTATTCCACATCCTGATTTTGGCGAGGCAGTCATGGCGGTAGTAGTGCCTAAAGCTGGCGCTAAATTAGATTCTCAGGCGATGATTGCTACTTTGAAAACGCAAATTGCGAACTTCAAAATACCAAAACGCTTAGAAATTGTCGCTGACTTACCGCGTAATGCGATGGGCAAAGTGCAAAAGAATATTTTGCGTCAGCAATATACCGTTTAAAAACCGAATGCCTTGCGGCTTTCATTAAACATGAAGGCTGCAAGGAAAAACAACATGATGCCGAAGAC
>CAIMOW010000094.1 GCA_903843235.1 uncultured beta proteobacterium
CATTCTAACTGCGTTTTAAGAGTTGTTTATGCGCAGTTAATCTTGAGGGGTATTCCAGCCTGCAGAGCGATAGGCATATATCACTTCAGCCAAAACAATCGATAAGGAGGTCATAAAAGAAATCAGACCTAATACAAAAGTCCAAATCACATAGCTGGTTTTTGCATAATGTGCGGCGCCCGTCTGGAAGAAAAATAGCTCCAGCACAGTTAATGAAATAAATACGCCACTCAATACGTTGAAAAAGATTGCAGAAGTGCAAAGACGCCCTCTGGTTTTTGCTTCTTTCAACTCAATCAGCATGTGATCCCTCACCAGCGGAGAAATGACTTTAGCCCCGCTGTATAGCTGATTCTGAATTGAGCGCATACGATCCACTGATCTAGCTAAGCGTGCTGAAATAGCATTAATTAAAGTAGCTACTGCAGTCAATAAAAATACTGGGGCGAGTGCTAACTGAATATTGTTAGTAATGGCATCTATGGATGCATCCATGGGAATGACGGTGGTAAAGAGTGACATTTTCTGCTTATCCAGTTCTATATTTTCTTAATGCGACCAGGCTACTAAACCGGTATATGAGGTGATTAACACCAGCAAACCAAACACGATGCGATACCAAGCGAAGGGAATGAAGTTATGTCCAGCTACATAATGAATCAACCAACGCACACAAATAAAAGCAGAGATAAAGGCTGCGATAAAGCCAAGCAAAATTGCAATCCCAAAACCTGTAGCATCACTGCCAGCTAAAGATGCAACAGGAGATTTCCACAGCTTGAGTAATTCATAGGCTGTTGCGCCACCAATCACCGGGATGGCCAAGAAAAAAGAAAACTCGGTTGCGACTGCTCTAGGCAGACCAAACAGCATCCCCCCAATAATGGTGGCACCTGAACGTGAAGTTCCAGGAATCAACGCTGCACATTGAGCAAGCCCTACCTTAAAAGCGTCCATTGGAGTCAGATCATCAACCGTTTTTACCCGCTCCAGATAATGATCGTGTTTTAAGTTGGCTTGCCTACGCTCGGCCCAGAAAATAATGAATGCCCCACCAATAAAAGCAAGGGCAACTGGGATGGGTGCAAATAAAACCGCTTTAATATGTTTACTAAACAGCAAACCCAAACTCATTGCCGGAAAAGAAGCAATTAGCAAGTTCAGTACAAAGCGACGTGAGCCGGCACTAGAAAATACAGTGGAGGCTACAGACCACAATTTTTGACGGAACTCCCAGCACACGGCCAAAATGGCGCCAAACTGGATAATGACCTCGAACGCCTTCCCACGCTCGTCATTGAAATCCAAGAGGTCACCCACCAAAATCAAGTGTCCAGTACTGGAAATAGGGAGGAATTCCGTTAATCCCTCAACCACCCCCAAAATAAGTGCTTTTGCTAGCAAAATAAGTTCCATAGCCCGAATTTTATAGTCTTCCGGTCCCAATGTTGGCATTTATCCAAACAGCCGTCGTGAATCAAAGCCTTTTTCTCAAATTAGCCTTAAACTTCATGGCACATTGAAAAGTACCCGAATTAAATGACTGAAGCACGCTTGCGACTTTCTAGACAATCCGTATTTGGTTTAATCCTAAGTCAGGCGCTTGGACTCAGCATTGCCACCAATCAGGCAATGGCTCAAGCACCGGCAGGAGCTCGACCGTCATTACCAACGCCAATGAGCTCCCAAGCTTTAGTTGGTTTAGATATTCCACCGCAAATGGTGGTGGCGCCTAAACAAGCACTTCCTAGTGATGCTGCTCCCTCAAACGTTAACTCCGGTAATGCTGCGAACGTTAAGCCAAGTCAAATGTCAGATTTAATCAATCTGTACCAAGAAGCTGCATTCAGTGATCCGGTTTTAAATGCTGCACGCTTTAATTATCAAGCCAGTAAAGAACTGTACTGGCAAGGCCTATCTCTGCTACTCCCCCAGGCAAACGCTACGCCTAGTGGCACGCGCTATTACCAACATGGGGTTGGTTCAACGCAGGTAAATCCAAGCAACCCTAGCCCAGGTAACTCACGTGTCTTTGACCAAAAGAGCTATACAGTTACCTTAACGCAACCAGTTTTCAATATAGGCGCCCTTGAAGCCTTCAAGCAGGGTGATCTCAATACGAAGATCGCTGATATGCGCTTCTTTCTGGCGCAGCAAGATCTCATTATTCGGGTGTCACAAGCCTACTTTGACGCTCTTACTAGTCAAGATAATGTTGAGCTCTACCGAAATAAGAAGGGCCTGATCAAGCAACAGCTAGAAATTGCTCAGGCTAAATTTGATGCTGGCCTTGCCACCATTGTTGATGTCAATACAGCGCAAGCTGCTTTAGATCTAGCCAATTCACAAGAGATTGCTGC
>CAIMOW010000095.1 GCA_903843235.1 uncultured beta proteobacterium
AGGATGCCAAATTCCAGGCTGCCGCAGCTAAAAGAAAGGCTAGGAGGCTATAATCTGTTTTTGTGACTAGGGGTTTTGCATGCGACTCATTCAAAAAGCACTCACTTTTGACGATGTGCTCCTCGTACCGGCTTATTCATCAGTCCTCCCTCGAGATGCCAGTCTGGAAAGTAAGCTAACTCGAGATATATCACTTAATACACCTTTGGTGTCTGCAGCAATGGATACCGTGACTGAAGGTCGTTTGGCAATTGCCATGGCTAGCGAAGGCGGTATCGGCATTGTTCATAAAAACCTCTCCCCTGCCGAGCAAGCTCGTGAAGTCGCTAAGGTAAAGCGTTATGAATCTGGTGTTCTTCGTGATCCAATCACTGTCGGTCCAGATGCCACCTTGCGTCAAGTCATTCAGTTATCACGTGAACACGGGTTCTCAGGTTTCCCAGTCCTCACAGGCAAAGAAGTTGTTGGCATCATTACTAACCGCGACTTACGCTTCGAAGAAGACTTAGATGCGCCGGTAAAAACCAAAATGACTCCGCGTGAGCGCCTCATTACAGTTAAAGAGGGTTGCACATTAGACGAAGCAAAGCGATTAATGAGTCACCACCGCTTAGAGCGTGTTTTGGTTGTTAATGATAAGTTCGAATTGCGTGGGCTCATTACTGTTAAAGATATTTTGAAAGCGACTGAGCATCCCAATGCTTGTAAAGACGGCGAAGGTAAATTGCGCGTCGGTGCTGCTGTTGGTGTTGGCCCAGACAATGATGAGCGTATTGAATTATTGGTACGCGCTGGTGTTGACGTGATTGTTGTCGATACAGCCCACGGTCATAGTCAGGGCGTATTGGATCGCGTCAAATGGGTGAAGATAAATTATCCGCAAGTGCAAGTTATTGGCGGAAACATTGCTACTGGGGATGCTGCTAAAGCATTGGCTGATCATGGTGCTGATGGCGTGAAGGTTGGCATTGGCCCTGGCTCAATTTGCACAACGCGAATTGTTGCTGGTGTCGGTGTTCCTCAAATTAGTGCGATTGTGAATGTAGCTAATGCACTTAAAGGCACCGGTATTCCGTTAATTGCTGATGGTGGTGTACGTTACTCAGGTGACGTTGCTAAAGCATTGGCAGCAGGTGCAAGTTCGGTCATGATGGGTGGTATGTTTGCTGGCACAGAAGAGGCTCCAGGTGAAGTGTTCTTGTATCAAGGACGTTCATACAAGAGTTACCGGGGTATGGGTTCTTTGGGTGCAATGGCTGATGGTTCTGCCGATCGCTATTTCCAAAGCGACATTGTTGCCAACGCAGAAAAACTCGTACCGGAAGGGATTGAGGGGCAAGTACCTTACAAAGGTAGCGTGCTGGCGATCTTGCATCAACTGACTGGCGGCATTCGTTCATCAATGGGCTACTTAGGTTGCCGTACGATTGATGAACTTCATGAGAAAGCGAATTTTGTGGAAATCACTTCAGCGGGTGTGCGAGAGTCGCATGTCCACGACGTGAAGATCACTAAGGAAGCGCCGAATTACCATATTGATTAAGACTTAAGTTAGGGTTGCTTCGATAGTGCACGACAAAATACTGATTCTCGACTTTGGTTCACAAGTAACTCAACTCATTGCAAGACGCGTGCGCGATGCGCGAGTCTATTCTGAGATTCACCCCTATGATTGCGATCCAGAATTTATTCGTAAATTCATTCAAGAGCAGGGTGGCAAAGGAATTATTCTTTCTGGCGGCCCAAGTTCGGTAACTGAGGACGGCAGTCCTCGAGCTCCACAAATTGTTTTTGAGCTTGGCGTTCCTGTTCTCGGAATTTGTTATGGCATGCAGACCATGGCAACCCAATTAGGTGGTGCGGTAGCTTCTGCCGAGTCTTTGGGTAAAGCCCGTGAGTTTGGCTACTCAGAAGTGCGCGCTCATGGACATACCAATCTACTTAAAGGTATTCAGGATTTTTTTACCAGCGAAGGCCATGGCATTCTGAAGGTGTGGATGAGTCATGGCGACTCTGTAACGGCACTACCACCCTCATTTAAGTTGATGGCATCCACAGATTCTTGTCCGATTGCCGGTATGGCTGATGAAGAGCGTCGTTTTTATGCCTTTCAGTTCCATCCAGAGGTGACTCATACGATTCAGGGTACTGCCATTCTTGAGCGTTTCGTACATCAAGTCGCTGGCTGCAAACCTGATTGGGTCATGGGCGATTACATCTCTGAGGCCATGGAAAATATTCGCAAGCAAGTCGGTGACGATGAAGTCATTCTCGGTTTGTCGGGTGGTGTGGACTCTAGCGTTGCTGCGGCCCTCATTCATCGTGCTATTGGTGATCAGTTAACTTGTGTCTTTGTTGATCATGGCTTGCTTCGTCTAAACGAGGGCGACATGGTGATGGAAATGTTCGCACGTAATCTAGGCGTGAAAGTCATACGCGTAGATGCTGCTGCTACCTTTATGGGCAAGTTGGCTGGTGTTGCTGATCCAGAAGCGAAGCGAAAAATTATCGGTAAAGAATTCGTGGAAATCTTTCAAACAGAGTCTGGAAAAATTGAGAATGCCAAGTGGCTCGCCCAAGGAACTATCTATCCAGATGTGATTGAGTCTGCTGGCAAGGGCAAGAAGGGCGCTCACACCATTAAGAGTCACCATAACGTTGGTGGCTTACCTGAAGATATGCACCTCAAGTTGCTTGAACCATTGCGTGAGTTGTTCAAAGACGAAGTGCGCGAGCTTGGCGTTGCTCTAGGTTTGCCCCGTGAGATGGTGTATCGCCATCCATTTCCAGGGCCAGGCCTTGGTGTTCGCATCTTGGGTGAAGTGAAGGCAGAATTTGCCAGCTTGCTGCAACGTGCCGATGCCATCTTTATTGAAGAGTTGCGAAATACGATTGATGAAGTCAGTCAAAAATCCTGGTATGACTTAACAAGTCAAGCTTTTGCTGTTTTTCTGCCAGTCAAATCTGTTGGCGTCATGGGTGATGGCAGAACATATGAGTATGTTGTAGCCCTCAGAGCAGTCCAAACACAAGACTTCATGACGGCACATTGGGCTCACTTGCCACATGAATTGCTGGGCAAAGTGTCCAATCGCATCATTAACGAAGTGCGCGGGATCAACCGAGTTGTTTACGACATCAGCGGAAAACCACCAGCAACCATTGAGTGGGAGTAGGCGATTTAAGCCTGCCATCACCCATGCTTGAGTTACGAGAAGCTTCCCTCGCAATCCTAGCAAATACAGATGCACAAGCTAAGGTAAGTCAGCTATATCACTTGTTTGATGAGTATCAGCATCAACGAGTTGCTTTAAACCTTTCCACGAACTTTGACTTTCAAGAATTAACGCTGCCTGGGCGTCCGCAAAAGCCAGAGCTAGTTCCCCCTTTGCAAGCCCCAAAAAGAAGAATGACTACCATTGAAGGTAGGGCAATCCTATTGCATTCTCTTGCGCATATTGAATTTAATGCGATGAATCTTGCTTTGGATGCCATTTGGCGTTTTCCTGATATGCCTAAGCAATATTATGAGGATTGGTTAAAGGTTGCCAAAGAAGAGGCTTACCATTTCAGTCTGGTGAATGAGCACATTCAGTTATTTGGATTTACCTATGGTGATTTTCCAGCTCACAATAGTTTGTGGGAGATGGTTGAAAGAACAACAGACGCAGTGATTGCTAGAATGGCCTTGGTTCCAAGAACAATGGAGGCAAGAGGTTTAGATGCAGTACCTAGAATTCGTGATCGGTTTAAGCAAATCAAAGATGATAGGGCAGTCGAAATTCTGGAGATTATTCTCAACGATGAAATTGGGCATGTATTGATTGGTAACCGCTGGTTTAATTTCTTATGTGCCAAGGATAATTTATCCCCGATTACGACTTATAGAGAGCTAGCAAAGAAATATCATGCACCAACTTTAAGGGGTCCATTCAACATTGAAGCTCGTAAGCAAGCCGGGTTTACTTCAGAAGAGTTAAACCTGATGGAGTCGCCATGAAGGTTCTAAGCCTTATCCCGCCGATGACGCAGCTCAATACGCCGTATCCATCGACTGCTTATCTGACTGGTTTCTTAAGATCTCGCCAGATTGATGCGGTACAAGAGGATTTAGCGCTAGCTCTTGTGTTAAGTTTCTTTACCTCACAAGGCATCTCCGAGATACATACTCAAGCTCTTACCCTGCCAGAACGAGATCGCAGCGCTAGCGTTAATTATTTCTTAGATTATTTTGAGATCTACCAAGATACGATTGAGCCTGTAATCGCATTTCTGCAGGGCCGCGATAGTACTTTGAGTCATCGCATTAATACCCGCGATTTTTTACCAGAAGGCCCTCGTTTCTTCTCTCTAGATGCCTATGATGATGGGGATTATGCCGATCCCTTAGCTTGGGCATTTGGAGCGCTGGGCTCTCATGATCGCGCACGTCATTTAGCAACGCTCTATCTCAATGATTTGTCTGATGTATTGCGTGATGCAGTAGATGATCGCTTTGAGTTTGTGCGTTATGCAGAGTCACTCGCAAGTAGTCAACCAACCTTTACTCCTTTAGCCGAAGCTTTGGCGGCTAGGCCGACGTTAATGGATTTGCATCTGCAGGAATTAACAATCCAAGCAATAGAGAAGCATCAACCAAACCTCATTATTTTATCTGTACCTTTTCCCGGCGCCATGTATGCGGCCCTCAGAATTGCACAAACCATTAAAGCCAAATACAAAAAAATAAAGATTGCCTTGGGTGGCGGTTATGTAAATACTGAGTTGCGCGAGATTACAGAGCCTCGCATATTTGATTATGTTGACTTCATAAGTCTCGATTCTGGTGAGAGACCTTTGCTCAATATCCTAGAGCATCTCGATAGCAAAAGGTCAGCAGAGCGACTGGTTCGTACCTTTGTTCGTAACGCCGTTGATCAAGTTCAATATATGAATTGGCAAGAGCCTGATATTCCATTTGAGGATGTTGGTGTGGCGACTTGGGATGGTTTGCCTTTGGATTCTTATTTATCGATTCTCGATATGCTTAATCCGATGCATCGACTTTGGAGTGATGGTCGGTGGAATAAGCTCACAGTGGCACATGGTTGCTATTGGAAGAAGTGCAGTTTCTGTGATGTCAGCTTAGACTACATTTCGCGTTATGAGACTGCATCAGCCGGCTTATTAGTAGACCGCATTGAGCAAATCGTTGACGAGACAGGTCAGACAGGGTTTCATTTTGTTGACGAAGCCGCTCCACCGAAAATTTTGAAAGCGCTTGCTGAAGAACTCATACGTCGTAAGGTGATAATTTCTTGGTGGGGCAACATTCGCTTTGAGAAAACGTTCACCCCGGATTTGGTAGAGCTACTTGCAAAGAGTGGTTGTATTGCGATGTCAGGCGGTCTGGAGGTTGCATCGGATCGATTGCTTGATCTGATGAAAAAAGGCGTATCTGTGGAGCAAGTAGCACAGGTAACCAAAGGATTTTCTGATGCGGGAATTTTGGTGCATGCCTACCTTATGTATGGATTCCCAACGCAAACAGTTCAAGAGACTGTCGATGCTTTGGAGTATGTGCGCCAGCTATTTGAAAACGGTTGTATCCAAAGTGGATTTTTCCATCGCTTTACTTGCACTGTTCATTCGCCTGTTGGGAAAAATCCACAGGAATACGGCATCACGTTGATGCCGCTTCCTCCGGTGAGTTTTGCAAAGAATGACATTGCGTTTATCGACCCCAGTGGTGTTGATCATGATGCCTTAGGCCAAGCCCTTAAAAAGGCTATCTATAACTTCATGCATGGGGTTGGTCTAGAGCAGCATGCGCATATTTGGTTTGATGAATGCGACATGCAAATTCCTAAATCAAAAGTTGCGCGGAACATAATTACAAAAGTACTGCAGAACGGAGGATAGTTTTCGATGCTAACTTACTTCATACAAACAAAAGTGCTGAGGAGATTTCTCTTTCCAGCATTCACCCTCACGGCAATAGCTTTGCTATCAGCTTGCATTTCTTCTCAACCCTATCCACTTGGCACAGTAACAGCCCAACCTATTCCTACGCCTGTCGTACGTCTGCCAAAGCTTGGTCAAGAGTGGGTATACAACGTTCGCAATGTGTTTAGTCAAGAATTAGTGGATACAGTTACTGAAAGAGTTGTTTCGGTTGGCGAGCAGGTTCGTATTCAGAGATCAGGCGTAAAGGCTGGTCCTTTGCCAGATGAAATTCAAAGTCCTTGGGGATACATTCTTCAAGATGCTCGCTGGAGTCCGCCACAAAAGTTTGTCAATCCAATCTCTCTATGGCCTGAACAGCTGACGCTTGGTTTTAATCAATTTTATAAAACTAGGTATCAAGTGCTAGGCTATCCTGATAGCACTTATTACTGGGGCATGAGTATGAAAGTTACTCAGTGGGAGTTGATTAAGGTTCCCGCTGGTCAATTTTTGACTCTCAAATACCGCGATGAGATGCCTTACTTTGAGAGTAATGACGTTTTCCGGGTGGGCAATATTCGCGAAGAAGATGTCTGGTTTTCCCCCGAAATCGGTCGCTGGGTCATTCGCAGAGGCACTGGGCGTTACATCACTAATGGTGTCGCCTGGTCCAATGCCTATTGGGAAGACTACCTCCAGTGGGAGCTTGTGTCCTGGAGGTAGACTTAGCGCTTAAAATCAATGCATCTCTATGTATACCGTCAAAGAACTTTTTCCAACCCTTCAGGGTGAGGGTGCTCACGCAGGTCGTGCTGCCGTCTTTTGCCGTTTTGCAGGCTGTAATCTATGGAGTGGTCGGGAAGAAGATCGCTCTACTGCTATCTGTCAATTTTGTGACACCGATTTTGTGGGTAGCGATGGTGATGGCGGTGGAAAGTTCGAGACTGCACTGCAACTATCTGAGGCTATTGAAGTTGCTTGGAGAAGTACTTCGGCGGGTCCACAAAAACGCTATGTTGTTTTTACTGGTGGTGAGCCCTTATTGCAATTAGATGAGGCATTAATTACAGCTTTACATCAAAAAGGTTTTGAAGTTGCAATTGAGACCAATGGAACTATTAAAGTGCCAAAGGGTATTGATTGGGTTTGTGTGAGTCCTAAGGCTAGTTCTGAGTTGATCGTATTTCAGGCCGATGAGTTAAAGCTCGTTATTCCACAATCCGCTTATGACAACCTTGCTGCACTAATGGATCGTTTTGAGAAGATGGATTATCGCAATCGATTTTTGCAGCCAATGGATGGCCCTAATTTGAAGGACAATATTGAATCAGCAGTTCGTTTATGCCAAAAGCATCCATTGTGGCGATTGAGTCTTCAGACTCATAAGCTCATCGGCATTCGCTAGACACTGCAGTGCAATTGAAAGAATTTCAAATGACTACAAAACAACCCGCCATCTCGATTACTCGCCGTCTTGAGTTTGACTCTGGCCATCGCATTCCAAATCATGGTGGACAATGCAAGCATCTTCATGGTCATCGTTACGCTATCGAGATTACTTTAAGCGGAAAAATTGCGGATCACCCGGGCAAAGAAGATGATGGCATGGTCTTGGATTTTGGAGATATCAAGCGCTTGGCAAATCAGCATGTAGTCGAACCTTGGGATCATGCATTTTTGGTGGCCAAAGAAGATGCAGGGTTGGTGACATTTTTAGCGAGCCTGCCAGATCATAAGACTGTTGTCATGGATCATGTCCCAACAGTTGAAAACCTTGCCAATGCAGCCTTTCTGATTTTGCAGCCTGTATTTGAGAAAGCATTTAGCGGTCAGTTAAAACTGTCGTCCATTCGCCTTTATGAAACGCCTAACTGCTGGGCAGAAGTTACCCACCCATAAAATGCAAGCCGAGCTTGATCATCAGTTTATGCAGGAGGCTCTGGAGCAGGCTAAGTTAGCCGCTCTAGCTGGCGAAGTTCCTGTTGGAGCAGTGTTAGTCCGCGATGGGCAGGTGATTTCTCGATCCTTTAATAAGCCTATTAGCAACCATGACCCCAGTGCCCATGCTGAGATGTTGGCCTTGAGGGATGCTGCCATCGAAGAACAAAACTATCGGCTATCTGGAACTACGATGTACGTTACTTTAGAGCCTTGTGCGATGTGTGCTGGTGCCATGTTGCATGCCAGGATTGAGCGTGTAGTTTTTGGTGCGTCAGATCCTAAAACGGGTGCCGCAGGGAGTGTGTTAGATTTATTCTGTATGAAGCAAATCAATCACCAGACGGCATCTGAAGGTGGCATCATGCAGGAAGAGTGCGGTCAATTACTGAGAGATTTTTTTAGGGAGCGACGTTGAAGTCTATTCACCTAATTGCTCCTTCGGGGGCTAGCTTAGATATGCGTAGTCCTCTAGCTGGGATTGATTGGTTGAAGCAACAGGGCATCGATATTCATAATGAATCTTGTGTGAGTAGGGTAGAGCAACGCTTTGCTGGAGCCGATGAAGAGCGCTTAGCGGAAATCAACCAACTTAAAAATGTATCCGCTGATCATCTTGTGATGGCTATGCGCGGTGGATATGGAATTCATCGCCTACTACCCGATATTGAATGGGATGGCATTGCTAAAGCAATTCAGGGTGGTTTGCAGATTTGTGGGCACAGTGATTTCACAGTATTTCAGTTGGCGCTATTGGCAAAGACTGGAGCCATTACTTTGGCTGGCCCAATGCTCAATTACGATTTTGGTCGTCAAGATGACCAAGGAAATTCGCTTGCGCCAGATGCTGTGATGTGGAAGTACTTCCAGTATGCAGTTCAAGAGCGCAAGTTAGACTGCCAAATAACTACTACTCAACCTTATCTTGGCAAAACAGAGTCTGGATCCATTTCTGGCTTGCTATGGGGTGGTAATTTAACGGTGTTGGCTGGGTTGGTTGGTACACCTTATATGCCAAGTACCAAGCAAATCCAAGGTGGCATCTTATTTTTAGAGGATGTGAATGAACATCCCTATCGCGTAGAGCGCATGTTGATGCAGTTATTGGATGCCGGAATTCTTGCCAATCAAAGCGCTCTTGTATTGGGTGGATTTTCAGCGTATCGCCTCTACGATAACGATCGGGGCTATCAGCTTGAGAGTGCCATTGAGGCTATTCGCGCAAGACTTTCAATCAATATTCCGATTTTGACGGGCTTACCATTTGGCCATCAAGCTCAGAAGTTAACTTTGCCGGTAGGCGCAACTGCAAACCTCAGTTATAACACTCAAGGTTTTACCATCCATTCGCAATGGTAAGCGCATAGTGCATTGGCGTTCGATTTGCAGAGCGTCTCTGCTTCCAATAGCTTTCCTACTAACAGGTACAGCCATGGCAATTGAAGAACCAAAATATTTTGTAATAGAAAATGCTCCACCCTTTGAATTAAGGGTTTATGAGTCTTTAATACTGGCGGAAGTAAAGGTAGATGGCGATATGGATTCAGCCTCTAGCCAAGGATTTCGATTAATCGCAGCGTATATTTTTGGGAAAAATCGGATTGAAGAAAAGATCCCCATG
>CAIMOW010000096.1 GCA_903843235.1 uncultured beta proteobacterium
GTTGAGGCGACACAAATTGACGAAGAAACTGCGAAAACGCTCATCATGAAAGCGCGCGAACATTGGTTTACTTCATGAGAGGAAGTAGTAGATGGCAACAACAGTAAAAGTACTCGCTAAAGAATTAAAACGTACCGCGCCTGACCTCCTGGAGCAGTTGAAGGCGGCCGGTATCGAAAAAGGTTCTGAGGACGATAGCATTACCGAAAAGGATAAAACTACCTTACTCGAGCATTTACAAAAAGAGCACGGTAATGCTGATATAGGTAGTCGTAAAAAGATTACTTTAATTAAGCGTGAGAATTCTGAAATCCGCCAAGCGGATTCTGCTGGGCGTACTCGCACAGTTCAGGTTGAGGTTCGCAAAAAGCGTGTATTAGTTAAAGCAGGCGATAAAGCCCCTGAAACTCCGGAAGCCGAAGTTGCTCCAGCCAAGGCCGCCATTAAGACTGCTCCGGCTAAACACGTTCTACCTGAGGAGGAGTTAGAGAAGCGCGCAGCTGAAGCAACGCGTCAAGCTGAGCTGTTGGCTCGTCAAGAAGCTGAGATGAGGGCCGCTGAAGAGGTGCGTCAAAAAGAAGCTGCTACTCCAGATGTGGAAGCTGAAGTAAAGGCAGATGATGCCCCAGCTGCTGCGGCTAAAGCTGCGGAGAAAAAAGCACAGGCTGAAAAAGCCTCTAAAGATTTAGCGGCTGCTAAAGAAAAAGAATTGGCTGACATACGTGTCCGTCGTGCTGCTGCTGAAGCTGAAGCTTTAGCGATTCGCGATATGATGAGTGCGCCAGCACGAGTTCTGAAGGCGCCAAGTGAAGTTGCTGCTGAAGAGGCTAAAAAAGGTACATTGCACAAGCCTGCCAAGGTTGAAGGCGCTGATGACAAGAAGAAGGCTGTTGCCAAAGTTGGTGGCAAGACGATTAAGTCTTCTGAGACTTCGTCTACTTGGCAAGAAGAGGGTGCTAAGAAGCCAGGTGGTCTGAAGACTCGTGGCGATAGCTCTGGTGGTGTTGGTGGTTGGCGCTCAGGCGGTGGCCGTAGAAAGCAACGTCAAATTGCTGAAGCAAACGTCGATACCAACTTCCAAGTGCCTACAGAAAAAGTAGTGCATGACGTTCAGGTCCCAGAAACTATTACTGTAGCTGAGTTAGCTCATGCAATGGCAGTGAAAAGTGCTGAAGTGATCAAGCTCTTGATGGGCATGGGTCAGATGGTCACGATTAACCAAGTACTCGATCAAGACACGGCGATGATCATTGTTGAAGAGATGGGTCATATAGCTCACGCGGCTAAGTTAGATGATCCTGATTTAGATCTTGGTATTGCTGGTCATGATGCAGAATTCTTGCCACGTCCTCCTGTAGTGACTGTAATGGGTCACGTTGACCACGGTAAAACTTCTTTGCTCGATAAGATTCGTGCAGCAAAAGTAGCTACTGGTGAGGCTGGTGGGATTACTCAACATATTGGCGCATATCACGTAGAAACACCACGCGGCATGATTACCTTCCTAGATACCCCGGGTCACGAAGCCTTTACGGCGATGCGTGCTCGTGGTGCTAAGGCAACGGATATCGTGATCTTGGTAGTTGCTGCTGACGATGGTGTGATGCCACAAACCAAGGAAGCAATTCACCATGCAGTAGCAGGTGGCGTTCCGATTGTTGTTGCTATTAACAAAATTGATAAACCAGATGCGAACTTAGAGCGCGTTAAAACTGAATTAGTTGCTGAGCAAGTTGTTCCTGAGGAATACGGTGGCGATGTGCCATTTATTTCCGTATCGGCAAAAACTGGTGAAGGCATTGATGCTTTGTTGGAAAACGTTCTCTTGCAAGCAGAAATTCTTGAGTTGAAGGCCCCTAAAGATGCTCCGGCACAGGGACTCGTAATTGAGGCGCGCTTAGACAAAGGTCGCGGTCCAGTTGCCACAGTACTCGTGCAGTCCGGCACCCTTAAGCGTGGTGATATGTTGTTGGCTGGCTCTACATACGGTCGTGTTCGCGCGATGATGGATGAAAACGGCAAGCCATGTAATGAGGCTGGTCCTTCCATTCCCGTAGAGATTCAAGGTTTATCTGAAGTGCCAGCAGCTGGTGAATCAGTGCAAGTTGTTCCTGATGAGCGTAAAGCTCGCGAGATTGCACTCTTCCGTCAAGGCAAGTTCCGCGATGTGAAGTTGGCTAAGCAACAAGCATTCAAACTTGAAACCATGATGGAAAACATGGAAGAGGGCGCAGTTGAAGCAAAACTGTTACCTCTGATCATCAAGGCTGACGTTCAGGGTTCACAAGAGGCTTTGTCACAATCATTGCAAAAGCTCTCTACTGCAGAGGTGAAGGTACAAATCGTTCACGCAGCAGTAGGTGGAATTACTGAAACTGACGTGAACTTGGCAGTTGCTTCTAAGGCAGTCATTATTGGCTTTAACTCACGTGCAGATGGGGCAGCGCGTAAGTTAGCCGAGAACAATGGCGTAGACATTCGTTATCACAATATTATTTATGACGCAGTAGATGAAGTGAAAGCAGCCTTAAGTGGCATGTTGACGCCAGATAAGAAAGAGGAAATAACCGGTATGGTTGAGATCCGCCAAGTCTTCTTGGTGTCTAAAGTTGGCGCGATTGCAGGTTGCTTGGTTCTCGATGGTGTTATTAAGCGTAACTCTAGCGTTCGCCTCTTACGTGAAAACGTTGTTGTGTGGACTGGTGAGCTCGATTCTCTCAAGCGCTTCAAAGATGATGCAAAAGAAGTACGCGCTGGTGTTGAGTGTGGCTTGTCATTAAAAGGCTACAACGACATTAAAGAAGGCGATCAACTAGAAGCGTTCGAAGTCACTGAAGTTGCTAGAACTCTTTAAATAATCGGCTCCCAAGCTAATGCATAAAACTAGCCCACATCGTAACCAGCGTCTCGCCGATCAAATTCAGCGAGACCTGGCCGAGCTGATTCCGCGTGAGTTGCGTAGTCCAAGTCTGGGCTTGATTACTTTGCAAAGTATTGAGCTCACGCCTGATCTGGCTCATGCAAAAGTATTTTTTACCGTTTTAGGTGCTGAGCCTGAGCATGCTCTGAAAGCATTACAAGAAAAAGCAGGCTATTTACATTCCTTGTTGTTCAAGCGATTACATATTCACACTGTACCTACTTTGCACTTTCACTATGACAGTTCTGTTGAGCATGGCATTGAAATGTCTCGTTTGATTGATCAAGCCGTAGATAGCGATCGTAAAGACGAGAGTCAGTAGCTCATGTCTATACGGATCGATGGTGTTGTTTTATTAGATAAACCTGCTGGCATGAGCTCGCAAGGTGCAGTGACTGCGGTGAAACGCGCATTTAACGCCGATAAAGCGGGCCATACTGGCACATTAGATCCAATGGCTACCGGTCTTCTCCCGATTTGCTTGGGTGAGGCTACAAAATATTCACAAGACTTGCTTGAGGCAGATAAGAGTTATATCGCTCAAGTGAAGTTTGGTTCCCGTACTGATACGGGTGATGCCGAAGGTCAAATCATTGAAGAGTTGCCGCTACCAGCGTTTGCTAATGATGTTGCTATTAGAACTGCTTTAGATGCTTTGTTACCAAAATTTACCGGTCCGATTACTCAAGTTCCACCGATGTACTCTGCATTAAAGCGTGATGGCAAGCCTTTGTATGAGTACGCACGCGCTGGGATCGAGCTAGAACGTGCGCCACGTGAGATTACGATTCATTCTATTCGATGGACTAATGTCAACTGGCCGGAAGCGACCTTAGAAGTGAGTTGCAGTAAGGGTACGTATATTCGCGTTTTAGCTGAAGATATTGGCAATGTACTCGGTTGTGGTGCCCACCTGATAGGTTTGCGCCGGACCGAAGTGGGGCACTTAAACCTCGAGCAGTCATTTACGATTGAGTCGATTCAACAAGGCTTACAAGATAGTTCTGCCTATATCTTACCGGTCGATGCGCTCTTGCAAACCCTGCCGCACCTCACGGTTGATGAGCAGCAAGCGAAGCGCTTAGAAATGGGCCAACGTGTACCGCTCAACTTGCCATCGATTGAAGCTTTAGTGCGTATTTATCGCGCTACAGCTGCTCCACATAACTTTATTGGTACCGCTGACTGGCGCTCTGGTGTATTGCACCCAAAGCGGCTGATCTCTCAGGCCAATTAAACTAATTTGACTTATTCACTTATTAACCTTATCCCAACCTGAATTCTTATTCTTAACTTTAGAAGCTTCACATGACTAAACGCGCACTTCGTAATATTGCCATCATCGCCCACGTTGACCACGGTAAAACAACATTGGTTGACCAACTCTTGCGCCAATCTGGCACATTCCGCTCGAATGAAAAAATGACCGAACGCGTCATGGACTCAAACGACTTGGAAAAAGAGCGTGGCATTACTATTTTGTCCAAGAACTGTGCAGTTGAATACGACGGTACACACATCAACATCGTTGACACACCAGGTCACGCAGACTTCGGTGGTGAAGTCGAGCGTGTGCTCTCCATGGTTGACGGTGTATTGCTCTTGGTGGATGCGGTTGAAGGCCCAATGCCCCAGACCCGTTTCGTGACTAAGAAGGCTTTGGCCCTTGGTTTAAAGCCGATCGTTGTGATTAATAAAGTTGACCGCCCAGGCGCGCGTTGCGATTACGTAATCAATGCTACTTTTGAACTCTTTGATAAATTGGGTGCAACTGAAGAGCAGCTCGACTTCCCAATCATCTATGCATCCGGTTTGAATGGTTATGCAGGTTTGACAGAAGATGTTCGTGAAGGCGATATGCGTCCTTTATTTGATGCAGTGTTAGAGCATGTTCCTGTCCGTGATGATGATCCTGATGGTCCTTTGCAATTCCAGATTTCTTCTATTGACTACAACAGCTATGTAGGAAAAATTGGTATTGGTCGCGTGAATCGTGGCCGTGTTAAGCCAGGCATGGAAGTCATTTGTTTGAATGGTCCCGATGGCGTGCCATTTAAGGGTCGTGTAAATCAGGTATTGAAGTTCAAAGGCCTTGAGCGTGAGATCGTTGACGAAGCGTTTGCTGGCGATATTGCTTTGATTAATGGGATTGAAGAATTGGCCATTGGTACAACCGTTTGTGCCGTTGATAAACCTGATGCATTGCCAATGCTCAAAATTGATGAGCCAACCTTAACCATGAACTTCATGGTGAACACTAGCCCATTTGCAGGTCGTGAAGGTAAGTTTGTTACTAGCCGCCAGATTCGTGAGCGTTTAGATCGTGAGCTCAAGTCAAATATGGCATTACGCGTAAAAGAAACCGATGACGATACTGTTTTCGAAGTTTCTGGTCGTGGCGAATTGCATTTGACTATCTTGGTTGAAACGATGCGTCGTGAAGGTTATGAAATGGCTGTATCACGTCCTCGCGTGGTATTCCATGAAGAGAATGGCGTGAAGATGGAGCCATTCGAGAACCTAACAGTTGACGTTGAAGATGCTACTCAAGGTAGCGTCATGGAAGACTTGGGTAAGCGTAAGGGCGAGCTGTTGGATATGGTGAGTGATGGTAAAGGGCGTACACGTCTTGAGTACCGTATTCCTGCTCGTGGCTTGATTGGTTTCCAAGGTGATTTCATGACGATGACCCGCGGTAACGGCTTAATGAGTCATACCTTTGACTCTTATGCCCCTGCTAAAGACGGTATTTTGGGTGAACGCCATAACGGTGTATTGATTAGTCAAGATGACGGTGTAGCAGTTGCTTACGCCATTTGGAAATTACAGGATCGTGGTCGTATGTTTGTAAAGCATGGTGACCCTGTATACGAAGGCATGATCATTGGCATCCATAGCCGTGACAATGACTTAGTTGTTAACACGATTAAAGGTAAGCAATTAACTAACGTGCGTTCTTCTGGTACCGATGAAGCCGTTCGTTTGGTGACGCCGATTGATTTGACTTTGGAATACGCAGTCGAATTCATTAGTGATGACGAATTGGTTGAAGTAACACCGAAGAGCGTTCGTGTTCGTAAGCGTTACTTAAAAGAGCATGATCGTAAGAAGGCTTCCCGCGAGTAATTGCGCGGATGTCGCTCTGATGTACTAATAAAAGTCACTTAAGGGTGGCTTTTATTTTGCTTATTATTCCGTCAAGAAGAACAGCAAGGCAACTGCTGGAAAGGCAAAGCCAATCCAAGCCACTAAACTCCAGCCACCATAGACATAGGCAAGACTGGCAATACCAGAGCCAATAGCACCGCCGGCAAAAAAGATGGCCATATAGAGTGCATTTAAACGACTGCGAATATCTGCGCCTAGCAAGTAGATGGTGCGCTGACCTAAAACCACATTACTTTGTACGCCAAGATCGAGAAGAATTCCTGCTATTACCAAGGCTGCTAAAGATCCATGCCCACCCATCTGTGCCAGCAGAAATGCAATGGCAACAGTAGCAAGAGAAAAGCCAGTGGCGATCTTTGTATGTCCGTGATCAGCTATCCTGCCGGCAATAGGAGCCGCAATCACACCAAGTGCACCTGCTAAAGCGAATAATGCAATGCCTTGTTGCGAAAGATTGAACAGAGGACCTGCTAGCAATATGGGTGTGATTGTCCAAAACAGGGTGAAAGAAGCAAATAGTGCCGCCTGGTACAGTGCGCGACGTCGCAAAGTAGGTGTGTGGACCAATAAAGTCCAAAGTGAGCCAATAAGTGAAAAGTAATGGTGATTCGATTTAGGCTTGCGAATGGGCAGCAAGAACCATAAGATGATTGCTAGAAGGATTAACAGTAGAGCCGAAGCCCCAAATACTGCTCTCCATCCAAACGAGTGGGCAATGAGGCTAGAAATAGGCCGAGCCAACATGATGCCTAGCAGCAAGCCGCTCATAATATTGCCGATTGTCCGGCCACGCCTATCTTCAGGAGTGATGTGAGCAGCAATGGGGATGAGCATTTGCACTCCTACAGAGCCGATCCCAATGATGAGTGAAGAAAACAAAAACCAGCCTGCTGTCGGGGCGAGCATGGCGATAAACAATGCCAAGATTGCCCCGCAGATAGTAAAGATAACTAATTTGCGATTTTCGAGAAGATCACCCAAGGGTACGAGCAGTATTAAACCGATGCAATAGCCTAATTGTGTGAGGGTGACAATGAGGCTCGCTGCAGATTCCTGAAGTCCAATCTCGGGTGCAATGAGGCTGATTAAGGGTTGAGCGTAGTAGAGGTTGGCAACTACCAAACCACAAGCACACGCAAATAAAAATATCATCCATTTCGGCATACGATCTGTGGACTGTGGTGCTGAGGTTGAATTCATCTTTGATAGTTTATTCTCTATCTTTTGAGTTCGCTCGCTCCCACTTTAGAAGTATTTATGCTGCCATCAATTGAACAACGTCTTGCCCAAGAACTTTCCGCTAAACCTGCCCAAGTAGCCGCTGCTATTGCCTTAATGGATGAGGGTGCTACAGTTCCTTTTATTGCCCGTTATCGCAAGGAAGCTACCGGTGGTTTAGATGATACGCAGTTACGTCTATTGGAAGTGCGCTTAAGTTATTTGCGTGAACTTCAAGATCGTCGCAAGACGATCGTTGTTTCAATTGAAGGGCAGGGCAAGATGACTCCAGAGTTGCTTAAAGCCATCATGCTAGCTGAAGATAAAACCCACCTAGAGGACTTGTATCTCCCATATAAAGCCAAGCGTCGTACCAAGGCGCAGATTGCTTTAGAGGCTGGTTTAGAGCCTCTCGCAAATAATTTATTAGCAAACCCTAATCTAGATCCAGAGCTAGAAGCAGCGAAATATCTTAAAGAGGCTTTCACATCCGATCAAGGTGATAACCCTGGCGTGGCTGATACTAAGACTGCATTAGAAGGCGCTCGTCAGATCTTGATGGAGCGCTTTGCTGAAGATGCAGGTTTAGTGCAATCATTGAGAGCGTATTTGCAAGACCATGGTGTAGTTGAATCTAAGGTCGCGACTGGAAAGGAGCAAGAGGGCGAGAAATTTTCTGGTTACTTTGATTACTCTGAACCGATTAAAGCGATTCCGTCGCATCGTGCGCTCGCTTTATTCAGGGGGCGCCGCGAGCAGATGCTGATGGTCAACCTCCGCTTGGATAGCGAAACGGAAAACCCCAAATGGGATGCGCCACATAATCCTTGCGAATCTCGAATTGCCAATCAATTTAAGATCAAAAACGAAGGCCGTCTAGCCGATCAGTGGTTGGCGGATACCGTGCGCTGGACTTGGCGTATTAAATGCTCCTTACATCTAGAGTCTGAGCTCATGAGCGCACTTCGTGATCGTTCAGATACAGAGGCGATTAATGTTTTTGCACTCAACCTTAAAGCCTTACTTCTCGCTGCACCAGCTGGCCCAAGGGTTACGATTGGATTGGATCCTGGCATGCGCACGGGTGTGAAGGTGGCTGTGGTAGATGCGACTGGTAAGGTTCTTGATACCGATGTGATCTATCCACATCAGCCTAAAAATGACTGGGCAGGTTCGTTGCATACGCTCAGTAAGCTAGCCGAGAAGCATCAAGCAAGCTTAATTTCGATTGGCAATGGCACAGCATCGCGTGAAACTGATAAATTGGCACAGGATCTGATTAAAGCCAGACCAGAGCTCAAGCTAACTAAGATTGTGGTTTCAGAAGCGGGGGCCTCTGTTTACTCCGCATCAGAATATGCTTCTAAAGAGCTTCCCGGTATGGATGTTTCACTACGCGGTGCAGTATCGATTGCACGTCGCCTGCAAGATCCCTTGGCTGAATTGGTCAAAATTGATCCTAAATCGATTGGCGTTGGTCAGTATCAGCATGATGTGATGCAATCCCAGTTAGCCAAATCATTGATTGCAGTGGTTGAAGATTGCGTGAATGCAGTGGGTGTAGATGTGAATACCGCCTCAGCACCATTACTCTCTAGAGTATCTGGACTTTCATTGACTGTAGCTAATGGCATTGTCTCTTATCGCGATAGTAATGGTATGTTCAAGTCTAGGGCTGACCTCAGAAGTGTGCCACGCTTAGGTGAGAAGACTTTTGAGCAAGCAGCGGGATTCTTGCGCATTATGAATGGCAGTGATCCTCTAGATGCTTCAGCTGTTCATCCAGAGTCTTATCCTTTAGTTGAGAAGATTCTGAAAGGCATCAAGAAGGGCGTTAAAGAAGTCATTGGCGATGTTGCCATTCTGAAAAATCTGAATCCTGAAAAATACGCTGATGAGAAATTTGGGGTGCCAACAGTCACCGATATTCTGAAAGAACTAGAAAAGCCGGGGCGTGATCCAAGGCCTGAGTTCATAACAGCTATCTTTAAAGATGGCATTGAGAAGATTGGAGATCTTAAGCCTGAAATGATTTTGGAGGGGGTTATCACAAACGTAGCCGCCTTTGGCGCATTTGTTGATATTGGTGTTCACCAAGATGGCTTAGTGCATATCTCCGCCTTATCTAATACCTTTGTTAAAGATCCTCACTCTGTTGTCAAAGCAGGGCAGGTAGTCAAAGTGAAAGTGCTTGAAGTTGACGAGAAGCGCAAACGCATAGCGCTGACCATGCGCTTAACTGACGAAGCCCCTAAAGCAAATCCAGGAGATAAGTTAGAGCAAAGAACCCCTAACCGACCAAGCATTCCTAAAACTCCAAGAACTCAATCGGCCAGAAAGCCCCAGGAAGACCGAAGGGCCGCACCAATTAATAGCGCAATGGCGGCAGCATTCGGAAAACTAAAAAAGTAATACTTCATTGGCCATTTGAAACGGGTAATCTAACGCAATCTTGAATGTAGCGCTATAGATTTAACGGTGTCTTCTTTGGTAATTTGTTGTCAAGAGAAGAAGCAAAAAAATTCCCAGAATTAATGTCACCAAAGTAGCGCTACCACCTAAGCTTTCATTGAATACTGGACCACCTAGGGCTGTAAGAATGCCAAAAATTAGCAGCGATACACCAAAAGCAGTAATAGAAATAAGCCACAACTCAATATCACCCGCTTGAGATTGACGTTTTTTCTTATATATCTGATCCATAGTAACCCTCCTTTTTAGAAGTTCTATTGCTCGGATTACGCCGACTCAGATAATTGTCAATAAAGAATTTCATGAGCCTGATATAGCTATTTCGCATCACGTCAGTAAACAGATTCAATTAAGAGACTGACTGTTAACTTATATCAAAAATAAAACGAATTAGGAGAGTACTAATACAACTATTAAGCGCTCTGACTTTCGCCTAAGAAAATGCATACCCGTGGTAAGTGATGAAGTGAAAATTAATGTTCCAGTCGAGGTTTCTCATGAATAAGAGTTCTAAGGATTGCCCGTTTTTTTCTAATGCCGATAAGGATTGCCCTTTTTATGATGTGAATCTAAGCGATCCCAGTGCGGTATTGTGGGCTAAATACAAAAAAGGGTGGTGGAAAATTCCAGTCATGCTTAGCGGCATCATTATTTTGCTGGAGTTGTTCATTTGGGCGCGAATTTCTGGTACCTTTGCCGCTATTTTGGCTCTTATTTTTATAGTCTCCGCTGGTGTTGTGTACTGGATTGTTAAAAAGCGAAATCTAGGGTAAACACTATGGCCAATAACGACTTATAGGTTGATAGTTTGCTCGGCATTAAAGATATACTTTATGCAAGCAGGAGAGAGAGGATCAAACCTCCACCGAAGGCGCAAACTCCCATGAACGCTCAGGTATCCAATGGAAATGTACTGCTTAATTTGAATCGCCGACTGGAGAGTCGCTATTGAATTTGATAGTGCACCGAAGGAGCAAGTGCTTAATTTAAATTAAGCGTGAATCTCTCAGGTACCAAGAACAGGGGGAGCGGTAGCCTAGCTTGAGCTAATGCACTTTTGCATTATTTAACTTGGGTATCAACCTGGGATCGATTTGAATGAATACCAATTCAAAACAGCAATTTAATATTCTTATTTTTGGGGCCTCTTACGGCTCTTTGCTAGCTAGTAAATTAGCCTTGGCAGGTCACAATGCAAACTTAGTGTGTTTGCCAGTAGAAGTGGAGTTGATTAATACTGTAGGGACACGCGTTCGCCTACCGATCAAAGGTCGCGAGGGTTTAGTGGAAATTGATTCTCGCAAATTACCAGGCAAGATCAGTGCTGCTACACCAGAAAATGTGAATCTTACTAACTTTGATTTGGTAGTACTAGCAATGCAAGAACCCCAGTATGGGGCCCCTGCTGTTCGTGCCCTGTTGGAAGCGGTGGCAATCGCGCATATTCCAACAATGTCGATTATGAATATGCCACCATTGCCATATTTAGCTCGTATTCCAGGTTTAAATGCAAATAACTATCGTGACTGCTACACGGCCCCCGAAGTTTGGGATAAATTTGATCCAAAATTTATGACCTTATGCAGTCCTGATGCGCAAGCCTTTAGGCCTCCAGAGGAGGGGGTGAACGTATTGCAAGTGCGCTTACCAACTAACTTTAAAGCCGCTTCTTTCGAGTCTGAAGATCACACCAATATGCTACGAAAAATAGCTGCCGATATTGAAGCCGTTCGATTTGTGCTTGATGGTGAAAAGATAGAGTTGCCTGTGAAGTTGAAGGTATTTGATTCTGTATTTGTTCCGCTTGCTAAATGGAGCATGCTGATTTCCGGAAACTATCGGTGCATCACTGCTGCCGGAATGCGTCCAATCAAAGAAGCGGTTCACTCTGACATCAAACAATCTGAAGCAACCTATGCGTGGGTTAGAGATTTATGTATTTCTCTTGGTGCCGATCCCAAGGATTTGGTTCCGTTTGAAAAGTATGCCGCAGCAGCAAATGGATTAGGTAGCCCTTCTTCAGCAGCAAGGGCATTGTTTGGTGGCGCAAAGAATATCGAGCGGGTGGATAAATTGGTGCAATTCATTGCCAAGCAGAAGGGCAAAAGCCTGCCCGTTATTGATGAGGTGGTTACGCTGGTCAATGCCCAGCTTGAGAAAAACCGAGCACAGTAAACCTTACTAAGGGGGTCTTTTGACCCCCTAAAGGCTGTATTGGCAGTCATCAATCTGTCATATATATTTCTATATAATTGGAAATATGAAAAATCCAGATGCTATCTCAGCTTTCCTCGCCCTAGGCCAGGAATCCCGTCTTAATGTCTTTCGTCTGATTGTTCAGCGAGGCGATGTTGGCCTGACCCCAAGTCAAATCATTGAAAAGCTTGGCATTCCGAATGCCACCTTGAGCTTTCACTTAAAAGAATTGGTTCAGGCGAACTTACTGCTAGTGGAACGTCAGAGTCGTAATCTCATCTATCGCCCTAATGCTAAATTAGTTCAAGACCTCAGCGAGTTCTTATTGGATAACTGTTGTGGTGGCAAATCTTGTGCCAATACCAAATCCCTTAAAAAGGTTAAATCACTATGAAGCAATACAACATCCTCTTTTTGTGTACCCATAACTCCGCAAGATCAGTCCTGGGAGAGGCGCTTGCCTCAACTCACGCTAGCGGTAAGTTTCTTGGCTATTCGGCTGGTTCCACTCCAGGCGCAACCATCAATCCTTTTGCTACTGAGATTGCCAAAGAGTTGGGCTACCCAGAAGAAAAGCTCAGAAGTAAGAGTTGGGATGAGTATGGTTTGCCAGGTGCGCCAGAGATGGATTTCATCATCACTGTGTGCGATAACGCGGCAGGTGAGGTTTGTCCATTTTGGCCAGGTAAGCCAGCTACAGCCCACTGGGGATTTCCTGATCCATCACAAGTTCAGGGTAGCGATGAAGAAAAGCGCAGGGCATTTAGGGATGTCATGATTGGCCTTAAAAAGCGCATCGATTTGATGGCAGATATGCCATTGGACAAATTAGATTCAATGAGTTTAAAAGAGATCCATACAAAAGCATGAGTTCACTTACTAAAAAACTGTCATTTCTAGATCGTTATTTGACGGTCTGGATCTTCGCCGCCATGGCCTTGGGTATTGGTCTTGGCTACTTCTATCCTGGGGTAGAGGGTTTTATTAATTCCTTTCAGGTCGGCACTACCAATATTCCTATTGCGATTGGTTTGATCTTGATGATGTATCCACCTTTTGCGAAGGTGCGTTACGAAGACTTGCCAGATGTATTTAAAGACAAGCGTATCTTTGGAATTGCCTTCTTGATGAATTGGATTATTGCTCCAGTCCTGATGTTCTTTTTAGCAATTACCTTCGTGCCAGACCAACCTGAGTACATGGCTGGCTTGATTCTGATTGGTATTGCACCTTGTATTGCCATGGTGATTGTTTGGAATGATCTTGCAAAAGGTTCTACTGAGTATGCGGCTGGCTTAGTAGCTTTTAATGCCATTTTCCAAGTTTTATTCTTTAGTGTTTACGCCTTTTTCTTCTTAACCGTCTTGCCACCATATTTTGGTTTGGCTGGATCCAATGTCAGCGTCAGCATGGGTCAAATTGCCCAAAGCGTCTTTGTCTACCTTGGGATACCTTGTATTGCAGGTATCTTGACGCGTATCGTGATGCTTAAATTTGTTACTAAAGATTGGTATCACGAGCATTTTGTGCCGCGCATTGGCAAGATCACTTTAATCTCCTTGCTATTTACTATTGTGGTGATGTTCAGTCTCAAAGGGAATCTCATACTGACTCTACCAATGGATGTAGTGACTATTGCCGCTCCATTACTAGTTTTCTTTGTGGTGATGTTCTTATTAACCTTCTTTATTACTGGCAAGATGGGTATTGATTACAAGCGCTGCTGTACCTTATCCTTTACCGCATCAAGCAACAACTTTGAGTTAGCGATTGCAGTAGCGATTGCAGTATTTGGAATCAATTCCGGGGCTGCCTTTGCTGCTGTTATTGGACCTTTGGTTGAGGTGCCAATTATGATCGGCTTGGTCGCTGTAGCACTTTGGTTTAAAGAAAACTTCTTTTCGATGCCATCCGAAAGCCATTAAGGCCGATACTTTCTAACAAGCTCTTCAAGAGAAAAGGCATCATTCTGTTTTCTGAGTTGATTGATTTTTTTCCTGAGGGCTGCAATGTCTTTGTATTTCAGTTTGCCTAGTTTCTTTTTATCCATGCCATAGGTATCTACGAGATACCTCACCCCCGAGCTGGAAATAATATATCGGATGACCATATAAACAGTCAAAAGCAGGGTGGAGATAAAGGCGGGTAACATTTATTTTAGATAAGCGTCGTAGAAAGTCTTGATGGTGAGAACTGTTACTGAAATAAAGAAGGCCTTACGAATAAAGCTATTGCCATGCTTAATCGCAATTTTGCTGCCAATCTGACCACCTAAAAAATTGGCTACAGCCATAAAGATGCCTAGCCGCCAGTCAATAAAGCCCATGTAAAAGAAGACACATAAAGCACCAAGGTTAGATGCGATGTTTAAAAACTTGGAAGGGGCTGCAGAGCGTAAGAAATCAAAGCCCAAGACTCTTGTATAGAAAAGTTTATAAAAGGCGCCAGCGCCAGGTCCAAGAAAGCCATCATAAAAACCAATTAAGCCTGCACCTGCAGAAGCAATCATGTTTTGTTTGTGGTGCTTGTGTCGAGGGGCATGGACTAAGCCTGCATTTGATTTGATATTAAAAATGAGCAAGGCTACCAAGAAGAACGGCAGAGCACTGCGTAACCATTGATTTGGTATTTGAGTAACTAGGTAGGCGCCACCAACGGATGCTAAAAAGGCTGCCGTCGAAGAAATGATCACCAGCTTCCATGGGCTTTTATTGGCGAGGGTATATTGCATAGCCGAACCAGCGGTGCCGATGATGGAGGCAATCTTATTGACCCCCAAAAGACTAGCAGGGGCCATTCCCGGCAATACAGAAAATAGTACTGGAACTTGGATCATTCCCCCGCCGCCCATGATGGCATCAATGAGCCCAGCAAGCAAGGCGCATGCGGCAAGTAGACTTAAGTCGAAAAGGGATAGATCAAACATTAGCATCAAGACTAGTAAAGCTAGAAGCTTACTACTTTATTCAGCAGGCTGAACTGTAACCGCTACCTTCATGACATGGTCTGCGCCGCCATGAATCACGCCACGTACTGGTGATACGTCTGAGTAATCCCTGCCCTGCGCCAGATGAATATAGTCTTCACCGGGAGAACCATAACCCCAGCGATTATTGGTGGGGTCAAGATCACACCAGAGGCCTTGAGATAGAGTGCCATCAGCATTACCTTGGGGAATGTAGATAGATACCCAGGCGTGAGAAGCATCACTGCCAATTAGGCGAGGTTGACCAGGGGGTGGGTTAGTCAGAATGTATCCACTAATGTATTTGGCCGGCAGACCAATACTGCGTAGTGATGCAATTAAGATGTGAGCAAAGTCTTGGCAGACACCTTCACGCTTTGCCAGGGCCTCATGAGCAGGGGTATCAATATCCGTACTCTTACTAACATAATGAAACTCTTCGTATATTCGCTTGGTTAATTCAGTAGCAGCTTCCAGAATAGGCTTGTTATTGCTAAAGTTGGTTTTTGCGAACTCTACAAACTCCTGTCGCAAGGTCACAAACGGGGAGGTGAATAAAAATTCAGAAGCAGGGTCCCAATGCGTATTGGAGTGATATCGAAAATACTCCCGCACATCTTCCCAGCGTGAGGTTTCAGAAGGCTTGGAACCATGCCGTTGGTCTTGACTAGTTTCCACAATAGACTTGGCAGAAATTAATAGTTCACTGTGCCGATTTTGTAGCGAGAAGAAGGTGCAAATATTTCCATAGCTATCTATGTGCTGTTCTTGCCAGGCGGGTTTTGGATCAATGACGACATCGGTTCTAATGACTTCCTGCGTTCCCGTGGTGGCTAGCTTGAGATGCGTAAAGTGCTGTGCAATCTCAACATCGGGATCGTAGGAGTAGTGGGTATCGTGAATGATCTCAAGCAACATGATTACAGTGTCTCAAGTCTGAACGCTATATTCATTATGGTGAATGAGGTTGAAGTAGCGAGCGCTAATTTCGTCAGAAACATGCCATGCTGACTGCGAGCAATTTGCGAGGCAATTTCTTAAATTCTGGAGATTGTTATTTTGATTGACGGCAATTAGGAGGTCTAAAGAGTAATTCTGGAGATTGGTGACGCTACGCGTCAGTTCATCGGGAGTATCACGTTCGGTGCCTGCTAGTTTTGAGAGTCTGGACCTCAGGGCTTTACTAACCCAAGCCAAGGAGCGAGGATTTTCATCATCCATAACCAGTAGATCTACTAGAGCGCCAATTTCACGGCTCTGCTGGTGCTGAGCATGGAAGGTAATGGTGCTATCAAATAATGTCAGCAGGGCGATGTAACCGGAGTCATCCGCTTTAGGGTTAAAGAGTAGGCCAGAGGTAATCGCTAAATCAAGTGCAGAGGTCAAAAAGGATAAGCGCTCAATATGACGACCAATTGCAAGGAGTTGCCAACCATCATCGCGTGTCATGCGGTCGGTTTGTGCGCCGGTGATGGCAGCCAGAGCCTGACTTGCGCGAGTGAGCGCCTCAATGGCAAGTGAAGAGGAGAAGTCTTGGTAGGCAGTGGCTTTATGGCAATCGGCCTGAAAGTTTTCAATACAGTGATTGATGGTGCTCCATTGCTCTGGAGAGAGTCTCTCTCGCACGTTGGATGCGGTACGCTTCATTGCACTCAGATTAAAGCCAACGCTGGTGGCGTGATCAAGACTACTCAAGCTATCGATGAGTGTTCTTTCATAAATTCTGTGCCGTACTTCCTCATGATCATGGTTGGTGGGCACGCCCTCTGGAACTAGACCATATTGCTCACAGAGCTTCTCGAGCCAAATCCACATCGCTTTTGAAGGGATATATTCGCTATTAATGTTTTCTAGATAAAGCTTAGCAAGACGCAAAATATTTTCACTACGCTCGGTATAGCGGCCAAACCAGTATAGGTTTTCAGCGGCACGGCTGGTGACTAAGCGTTTGCGAGTTGTATAGCTTGTGTTTTGAGTTTGCTGTGGCGCAGAATCGGTCGTTTGGTTGCTAGCAGTTCTTTGCACCCACACATCTGCACTACTGCCGCCCCTTTGCATGGAGGCGATGCCAGAGTCGTTAGTGGAGATGCGTGCTAAGCCGCCCGGTAGAACTTGCCAGCTATCAAGACCATTACTTAAGGCAAACACACGCAACATATAGGAGTGCGGCTCAATTAATGAAGCGTCATTAATATTAAAAGCATTTAGCCAGGTAGGCATCTGCGCCAATGGAATATAAGTCTGAACAGTATGCTCATCTGGCTGACGGGTGATTTTTCCGACCCATTCATCTAGTTGCGCTTGGCTTAAGTTGCCACCAAGTGCAGATTCATAATTTTCATGACCAAAAGATTGGGGGTAGGTTGGCTTGATAGCGCTATGCCCAAGATTGGGTATAGCAGCTTCTAATGCTGCACGCTCACCACACCACCAAGTATCCATCGCTGGAAGCTGAATTTTTTCATCGAGTAGGTATTCACTAATTGCGGGTAAAAATCCCAACAATGCTGGTGACTCTAAAAATGCCGATCCTGGCGCATTGGCCATAATCACATTGCCTGCGCGAATGGCTTGCAGTAGCCCTGGTATGCCTAGGGTTGAATCCGAACGTAGTTCTAAAGGATCCAAGAACTCATCATCTAGACGCTTTAATAAAACATGGACTGGTTCTAAGCCGCGGACTGTTTTGAGGAATAGATGTTGATCTCGAACAGTAAGATCTCCACCCTCTACTAAGGTCAGACCCAAATAGCGAGCAAGATAAGCATGCTCGAAGTAGGTTTCGTTATAAGGCCCAGGCGTGAGTAGGGCGATGTGTGTATTGCTGCCCGCTGAACTTTGTGACTTCAAAGTATCAATCAGATCTCGGTAGGCATTGGCCAATGGCGCAATGTGCATCGACTCATACGATTTTGGAAATTGCCGAGCAATCAGGTTGCGGTTCTCTAGCAGATAGCCAAGACCAGATGGCGCTTGTGTACGTTGAGAAATGACTGACCACTTTCCATCTGGTGCTCTTGCCAAATCAAAGGCAATAATGTGAAGGTGCTTATTGCCGACTGGGTTCACGCCATGCATAGCGCGCAGATATCCAGGGTGGCCTTGAACTAGTGCTGGCGGAATCAAACCTGCTTTTAGTAAATTTTGCGGACCATAGGCATCAGTAATGATGGCTTCGAGTAGACGAGCGCGCTGCAAGATGCCACATTCAATTTCTGGCCAAGCATCGGTAGTGATGATGAGCGGAAATAAGTCTACTGACCAAGGTCTTTGTGGGCCATATTCATCGGCATATACGTTATAAGTAATGCCGTTGTCTCGAACTTGTCGGTTGAGTTCTTGGGTACGTTGATCTAAGTCGGCAAGACCAGTCGGCTCTAGTTGCTCAAAGAAGGTTTTCCAATGAGTAAGCAGTTCCTCTCCATTACCACGCAACTCGTCAAAGTGACCCGCTTGGGCTTTAGGCGATAGGCGACTAATCTCATCTAAAAGAGATGAGATGGGGTTAGCATTCAATGGTTCGGCTTGTGATGGATCCACACCCTATTGTCTCATTGACGCATATCGAGCGTGAATGGGAATTCACGGCTCGCTTGCAGGCCAATATTGGGCTGAATATCATCAATTTTTCCAGGGGTATGACCCATGCGGAAGAATCGAGACAGGCGCCTACTTTCAGCTTCAAAAGCATTTATTGGGAGGTTATCGTAATTCATGCCACCAGGATGGGCGACGTGATATTGGCAACCACCAATCGAACGTTTCATCCAAGTATCTATGATGTCAAAGGTTAGCGGTACATGCACCCCAATGCTGGGGTGCAGGCTTGAAGGTGGATTCCAGGCTTTGTAACGTACGCCTGCAATATATTCACCTACAACGCCTGTTGGCTGCAGGGGCAATGGCTCGCCATTACAGGTAACGGCATAGCGACTTTGATTTAAACCTGTAACTCGAATTTCAATTCGCTCAAGCGATGAATCCACATAGCGAGCAGTGCCACCAACAGAATTTTCTTCACCCATGACATGCCAAGGTTCTAATGCATTGCGCAAAGTAATTTCGGTACCCATGGTTTGTAATTGACCAATCAGCGGGAAGCGGAACTCGAGATGTGGATCAAACCAGTCTGCTTTGAATTCGTAACCATGGGTTTGCATTTCTTCGATGATATCCGCAAAGTCCATTTTTATAAACGTAGGTAATAGGCATCGGTCATGAAGTTCTGTACTCCAGCGAGTTGCCGGCGCGAGGTAAGGCTCATCCCAGAAACGGGCAATCAGAGCACGAATCAATAGCTGTTGCACGATACTCATTTGCGCATGTGGCGGCATTTCAAATGCGCGCAACTCCAATAAGCCTAAGCGACCAGTTTGACTGTCAGGAGAGTACATCTTATCGATGCAGAACTCACTACGATGGGTATTACCAGTGACGTCAATCAAAATATTACGCAGTGTACGATCAACCATCCAAGGTGGCATGCTTTGACCATACTTCTTGCGATTCTCATGTATCTGTTTGAGTGCAATCTCTAGTTCATAGAGTTGATCGTTTCTGGCTTCATCAACACGCGGTGCTTGGCTAGTTGGCCCAATAAACATGCCGCTAAATAAATAGCTCAGGCTTGGGTGGTTATGCCAATACAAAATCAAACTGGCTAGCAACTCTGGGCGACGTAAAAATGGGCTATCGATTGGTGTAGCGCCACCCATCACAAAGTGATTACCACCACCGGTACCTGTATGGCGTCCATCAGCCATGAACTTCTCAGCAGAAAGGCGTGACTCAAAAGCAGCATGGTATAAAAACTCCGTGTGACTCACCAATTCATTCCAGTTATGAGCTGGATGAATGTTTACCTCGATCACACCTGGATCAGGTGTGACCTGCAAGAGTTTGAGTCTTGGATCGCGTGGAGGAGGGTAGCCCTCAAGAACAATTTGGTACTTTAATTCTTCCGCAGAAGCTTCTACCGCATGCAAGAGATTAAGGTAATCCTCAAGACGTGCCAATGGCGGCATGAAGACATATAGCGCACCATTTTTGCCGCCATGCCTAGTTTCTGCTTTGGGTCCGTTAGAGCGCATCGGATCACGTGCTTCAACGCACAAAGCAGTCCTCGTCATCCCAGCAGCGGACTCCTGTCTTTGGGGATGACGCACTTCTTCTGACTGACTCCA
>CAIMOW010000097.1 GCA_903843235.1 uncultured beta proteobacterium
ATGGCCAGAAATCATATTAATGATTGAGCCAGGCACAAAGAAAGGAGAAATACGACGAGGACCACGAGCTAACAACTCAGCGCCAGTCTCCTCGATCATTGGTAAGCCACCAATACCGGAGCCAACCATTACGCCAATACGTTCTGCGTTCTCTTCTGTAACCTCAATACCGCTATCGCGAATAGCTTGCGTACCGGCAGCGATACCATAGTGGATAAACGTATCCATGTGGCGCGCTTCTTTGGCAGAAACATATTCTTCGACATTGAAATCCTTTACCTCTCCAGCGAAATGTACGCTCAGCAGAGAATGGTCAAATTTAGTGATCGTAGCAATGCCGGATTTGCCTGCGAGCAAATTAGACCAAGCTACATCAACTGAATTACCAACAGGGGAGATGAGGCCTAGGCCGGTGATGACAACCCGGCGTTGGCCATTTGATACTGACACAGTATTAGCTAAGTATTTACTAAGCTAGGGAATTAACCCTGAGCTTTAGATTTAGCGAAGTCGATCGCGAGCTGAACGGTGGTGATCTTTTCGGCTTCTTCATCTGGAATTTCAATACCAAACTCATCTTCCAAAGCCATTACAAGCTCAACAGTGTCAAGAGAGTCTGCGCCTAGGTCATTCACAAAAGAAGATTCATTCTTGATATCTGCTTCTGCTACGCCCAATTGCTCAGCGACGATCTTCTTAACGCGTTGTTCGATGTTATCCATTAATTCCCCCAAGGGTTGTAAAAAAACGATGGAAGGATTTTATCAGCTTAGCGGAGTAAATCAGAAAAATCCGTCAAAAAATGAGTAAATCCTTGCTTTGCCGTTAGGCTAAATATAGTCCGCCATTAACGTGTAGGGTATTACCCGTAATGTATCCAGCTGCTGGAGATGCCAAAAACGCCACTGCCTGAGCCACATCTTCTGGGCTACCCAGTCTGGCCAAAGGAATATTCACTTTTAGGGCATTTTGCTGTTCTTCGCTCAAAGCGCGGGTCATATCGGTATCAATAAAGCCTGGAGCTACACAGTTCACAGTAATGTTACGGCTACCAATTTCACGGGCTAGCGCGCGTGTCATACCAGAAACACCGGCTTTAGCGGCAGCATAGTTTGCCTGCCCTGGATTGCCCATATGCCCCACGATGGAGGTGATATTGATAATTCGACCGCCACGCGCCTTCATCATTGGTCGCATCACGGCCTGAGATAAGCGAAAAACAGCGCTCAAATTAGTATCAATCACATCCGTCCACTCGTCCACCTTCATACGCATCGCTAACTGATCACGGGTAATACCAGCGTTATTGACCAAAATATGGATGCCGCCATGCTCTTTCACAATGCGATCAATAATTTCTTCACAAGCATTTGGCGCAGTGACATTCAAAACTAAACCACTACCACCCGAGGGCTTTAAACGCTCGTCAATGGCTTTTGCACCGTCAGCAGAAGTAGCCGTGCCAATTACCTTGGCGCCACACTTCACTAATTCGTCGGCAATTGCCCGACCGATGCCGCGCGAGGCCCCTGTAACCAATGCGATTTGTCCGCTTAAGTCAAGATTCATGCTTATCTTCCGTTATAACTCTGTTCTTCATTTGAAGCTTGCCAACACTTCGTTCAAGCTTGCTTCGTCAAACACTGGTACACCAGTGATTTGATCATTAATACGCTTGGTTAGACCAGCCAATACTTTGCCTGGGCCACACTCCACCACCTGACTAATACCCTGCGCAGCCATGGCTTGGATGGTTTCTTGCCAACGCACCGGCTTAGCAGCTTGACGCACTAAAGCATCTTTGATTGCGACTGGATCATGCAAAATTTCAACATCAACGTTATTAATCACGGCAATAGTTGGCACCTTAAATTCAATATTGGCCAAGTAGCCCTTGAGTTTTTCTGAGGCTGGTTGCAATAAAGAGGAGTGAAAAGGCGCTGATACAGGCAGTGGCAATGCACGCTTTGCACCAGCCATCTTTAATAATTCACAGGCTTTAGTGACAGCATCGCTTGAGCCAGCAATCACCACTTGTCCAGGGGCATTAAAGTTCACCGCCTCAACGACTCCACCAGAAACAGCAGACGCCTGAGCGCACACTTTGATAACGCCTGCATCATCTAAACCCAAGATGGCAGCCATGCCACCTGTGCCTACTGGCACAGCGCTTTGCATTGCCTCTGCACGAAAACGCACCAAAGGAACGGCATCTTTAAACGAGATCACGCCAGCAACCACTAAAGCAGAGTACTCGCCCAAGCTATGACCCGCCAGCACCTTGGGTGCTGGACCACCAGCAGCCAACCAAGCACGGTAAAAAGCCACACCTGCCGTCAACATGACTGGCTGGGTATTGGTTGTGAGAGATAACGCTTCTGCCGGACCTTCTGCAATTAACTTAGCAACATCCTCACCTAAGGCTTCTGAAGCATCCTGCAAAGTGGCGCGCACCTCTGGACGTTCAGCAATAGAGTTCAACATCCCAACCGATTGGGAGCCTTGACCTGGAAATACAAATGCAAATGTCATGAGAATAGGTTTATTTGGGAGTTATTTAATAGTGAATCAATTGCTTAATACTTTAGTACAACAGCACCCCAGGCAAAACCGCCTCCGACACCTTCCAATAAAAGATGCTGACCACGCTGAATTTGACCTGAGCGAATGCCAACGTCTAAAGCCAGTGGAATTGAGGCTGCAGAAGTATTGCCATGCTCGTGAACAGTGACGATGACTTTATCCATTGACATCCCCATCTTGCGGGCCGTACCCTCCATGATGCGAATGTTGGCCTGATGTGGGACCAACCAATCAATTTGCTCTGGCTTGAGATTGGCTTTTGCCAAAGCCTCATGAGCCACTTGCTCTAAAACCTTAACAGCCAATTTAAATACTGCCTTACCATCCATCGTCATAAAGGGGGATCCATGAACCTCGCCATTACCGGAGCGTCCAGGCACACACAAAATATCACGCTGACTACCATCTGCGTGCAATGCAGTCGAGAGAATGCCAGGCTCTGTTGAGGCCTCTAACACCACCGCACCGGCTCCATCACCAAACAACACGCAAGTGCCACGATCTTGAAAATCCAAAATGCGCGAAAAGGTCTCAGCGCCAATAACCAATACTTTTTTATATGAACTGGAACGAATAAAGGCATCAGCAATAGCCAGTGCGTAAGTAAATCCGGCACAAACAGCTTGCACATCAAAAGCGGCGCAAGCCGTGTGAGCCCCTAACTTATCCTGAACAACACAAGCTGTACTTGGAAATCCGCCCAAATGATCAGGTGTGGATGTCGCCAAAATAATGAGGTCTAAATCCTCTGAAGTAATGCAAGCAATTGTTAAAGCAGCTTGCGCAGCCTTCACTGCTAAATCACTCGTGAGTTCATTTTCAGCAGCAAAGTGACGCGCAGAAATTCCGCTACGAGTAGTAATCCACTCATCACTCGTTTCTAAACCCGTCTTCGCCAAGCGCTCAACCAAATCTTGATTGGTTAAGCGCAGTGCCGGAAGATAGCTTCCAGTTCCAGCGACTCTTGCATAAATACTCATTACTTTATCTCCACTACAAATGCGCTAGCAATTCGCTCTACCATGCGATTTTTCGCAGCTTCATAAGCACGATCTAAGGCAAAGCCAAAAGCAAAACGGTCCGCTGAGCCATGACTCTTAATCACGCAACCGCGTAGACCTAACAATACAGCACCGTTATACCGACGGTGATCAACGCGCTTGCGAACCCTTAATAAAGGTATCATTGAGCAGACTGCCATTAATTTAGTGAGCCAAGAACGGTTAAATTCTTGACGAATTAAACCGCTCATCATTTTTGCCAAACCTTCGCTGGCTTTCAAAACAACGTTGCCAACAAATCCATCACAAACGACGATATCTGTCGTGCCTTTAAAAATATCATTGCCTTCGACGTTGCCATAAAAGTTTAAGTTACTGGCACGTAAAAGTTCACCAGCTTGCTTAACAACATCATTGCCCTTAATCACTTCTTCACCAATATTAAGGAGGCCAATTGAAGGGTTTGGTTTTCCATCGACTACCTGAACCATCACATTCGCCATCTGGGCAAATTGCAATAAATGCATAGGCTCACAATCGGCATTCGCGCCTAAATCCAACATCGTGGTGCCCATACCTAATTCATTCGGAATAGCTGTAGCAATAGCGGGACGATCGACGCCGTCCAGTGTTTTTAAGATGTAACGTGAAATCGCCATCAAGGCGCCCGTATTGCCAGAAGAGATAACAGCATCTGCCGCTCCTTCTTTTACCAATTCAATGGCCACGCGCATCGATGAATCTTTTTTGCGACGCAAAGCAACTTCAATGGGGTCATCCATCAACACAATTTCACTGGCGGAAATGATTTGAATCCGCTCCATAGGAACAGTAGGAAACTGACCCAAAGCCTGCTTGAGTAATTCCGGATCGCCAACTAAGGCAATCTTTACATCAGCGTGTTTTTCTAGGAAGTCGCAACAAGCGGGGACAGTAACAACCACTCCATGATCTCCGCCCATGGCATCGATAGCAAGAGTGACGCTCATAAAATCGTTAGATGCAGCAAGTGGTTTTTTCCAAGAAAAAAGCGGCTTTTTCTAGAGCCGCTTCTATCTATTTAGACTAAAAAATTAGTCGTTTTTGGTTTTAACAACTTTACGACCACGGTAGTAGCCGTTTGGTGAAATGTGGTGGCGCAAATGAGCCTCACCAGTTGTGGCTTCAACAGCCGTAGCGGGTGCGGTCAAAAAGTCGTGCGCACGATGCATGCCACGTTTGGAAGGTGATTTTTTATTCTGTTGGACGGCCATATTGAACTCCTAAGCAAGGCAATATTCTAACATAGAAAAGCACCTAAATGCTTGATTTACTGGCAAAGTCATTCTTCTATAAGCCCCAAGCTTGACCCCACCCTAAGAGTTTTTCTTGATATTTTTCAATATGTTAAAGGGGGTTTCACGCTTTTCAAGCACCTCAGATTTATCTACCTCCGCTCCAAAAGTAGAGACATGAGCCTCACAAGCACCCTCAGGATGCTTTGGAATTAAGGGCAAAGACAGCAAAATCTCATCTTCTATAGTTCCCAGAACATCAAAATGCTGGCTGGCTACCAAGGGCTCTTGCTGATCATCCTCAATCGGAAAGGCATCGGCCTCATCCTCAGTCCCCACCAAGGCAAAACGCCGCTCCTCTGATAGCTCAAGCAGGCAATCCTTTAGACAGCGCTGACAAACCAAGTGGATTTGCCCTTTCAACCCTAAATTCATGAACTGACGCGACTCAGCCCCTGGAGAATCCTCAAAATAAGTCTCCAATTTCCAATGAAAACCGTCCCCATCCTCCACTTTAGAAGCTCCTTCAGCAACTCTTGGCAGATCCCGGATACCTAAAAATCCATTCCCCTTGTAAGCTTGATGTGCGCAAAGATTGACCTTGCGCAGACTGCCGGCATCAGAAGAGAGTTCAACTTGAGGTAAAACTTGATTACGATTCATGGCATCAGTCTAAATGAAGGCATTAGTGAAAGTACATGCGGCAATGAGTAATTTATCCAATCCGAGCCTTATCCTCGCCTCGACCTCGGTTTATCGCCGTGAACTTCTTGAGCGTCTGGGGATACCGTTTACTGTGATCTCACCCAAGGTAGATGAAACACCTCTCCCAGGAGAAAGTACGCTGGAATTAGCGCTAAGACTGGCTAAAGCAAAAGCGGCTACCGTTGCCAAAGAGCACCCCGACGCTTGGGTCATTGGCTCAGATCAGGTTGCCGATCTATGTGGAGCGGCAATTGGCAAGCCAGGTAATTTTGAAAGAGCGATGGCGCAACTACAGTTAATGCGCGGAGCAACAGTCACTTTTCATACGGCTCTGTGCGTCATGAAAGGGGGTACAGAAACCACCTTGAGCGTTCCCACTGAAGTCACCTTTAGGAAATCGTCCGATGAGGTTTTAGAATCCTACCTTCTCACAGAAGAACCTTATGACTGTGCCGGTAGCGCAAAATCCGAGGGCATGGGAATCACCTTACTTGAAGCAATTAAGAGTAATGACCCAACTGCACTGATTGGACTACCCTTAATTGCTTTAACTGGATTACTTCGAGACGCAGGTTTTGTGATCCCCCCAAAAAAATCTACCTCAGAAACCACTTAAAAAAACAACTAATGAGTTTAAAGCTGGGCACCCTCTTTTTAATTCCCAACACTTTGGGTGACCATGCACGCGAGGAGCAATTAGCCTGGGTATTACCAAGCGAAACCATCACACAAACAGCCAAGCTAAAACACTGGATTGTGGAAGACGCTAAAACAGCACGCGCCTTTCTTAAAGCGGTTGATAGTGTTTCACCATTGGTTTGCACGATTCAAGAAATGCAAATGAATGAATGGCGTGGCGCTGCTCGTAATGCGAAGTATGGCGACACACTCAAACCCGCAGATTTATTAAAACCGCTGCTAGCAGGAAATGATATTGGCTTAATGTCAGAGGCAGGCGTACCAGGCGTCGCAGATCCCGGCGCCGAATTGGTCTTGGCTGCACATCAACTCGGCGCAAAAGTGAAACCACTCGTAGGTCCTAGCTCCATTCTGCTAGGTCTTATGGCAAGTGGGTTAAATGGCCAGCGCTTTGCATTTCAGGGTTATTTGCCGCACGAGACTCATGAGCGGAGTGCACGACTCAAACAACTCGAAACAGAATCCAAAAAATTACAGCAAACCCAAATTTGGATCGAAACACCCTATCGCAATACTGCAATGCTGATGGCTTGCTTAAATTCTTTAGCGCCACATTCCTTGCTTTGCCTTGGCATGGATCTCAGTCTGCCATCCGAAATGGTTGTCACCTCGAGTATTGGCGAATGGCGCAAGCGCTACCCCAATGAGGCAGCTTGCGCATCTTTGCAAAACCGACCAGCCGTCTTCTTATTGCTGGCTTAGGTTTATCTTCGCATTTACTTCAAATCAGAGCTTTTAATTAAAGCTTTACCTGCTGCAGAGCCTGCTTCAGCTCCAAAGCGTTTTGCCACACGCTCAGCAAAATTTTCTTTCACGGTGTAATCCAAAATATCTGGTGCTTTAAGGATGTCGCGTGCAACTGAGTCAACCGTGCCATAGCCATCAGCTAAACCAATCTTGACCGCCTGCTCACCACTCCAAACACGACCTGTAAATAATTCAGGATTATCTTTTAAACGATCGCCGCGCCCTTCTTTTACAACGGCGATAAATTGCTGATGAATTTCATCGAGCATGCCCTTAATCATTTCTACTTGCTTTGGATTTTCTTTGCTAAAGGGATCCATCATTCCTTTATTAGAACCTGCGGTAATCATACGACGTGTGACACCCAATTTATCCATCAAACCAGTAAAGCCAAAGCCCTCCATGATCACGCCAATAGATCCTACTAAGCTGGCCTTATCGACTAAGATTCGATCACTAGCAACAGCAACGTAGTAGCCACCTGATGCGCAAATATCTTCCACAACAACATAGAAAGGTTTAGCTGGATAGAGCTTACGCAAGCGATGAATCTCATCGTTCATCATGCCTGCTTGCACTGGTGATCCGCCGGGACTATTGATGCGCAACACTACGCCAGCACTATGTTCATTTTCAAAAGCAGCTGTCAGGGATGTATTAATGTCTGCAGCATTGGCCATCGAGCTCGAAGAAATCTCACCCTCAAGTGTTACTAGGGCAGTATGCTTTTCTACTCCTATACCACGACTAGGCAGATGAATATCGAATACGGCTAACACGACAGCAATTATGACTAGTAATGTCAGGACTCTAAGTAGCGCTTTCCAGCGACGCGCTCTTCGAGTTTCTTTTAAGTTCTCCAAGAGTAAATGTTCGAGCGCTTGACGCTCCCAGTTTTGATTTACATTTTCGTTTTGATTGCGATCCATCTTTTACAGCTCCCCAGTCTTACGGTTACACATTAAGCTTGCGCAGTTAAATTTTCTTTTAGCCATTGAGTCAATTGCTCAACATCATCAACATGCGCCAACGATGGTGAGGTCTTTAAGGTATCGGGTGGATGAGCGCCATAAGTCACTGCTACGGCATCCACGCCAGCATTTGCTGCCATATCTAAATCATGTGTTGTATCACCAATCATCAGCATACGGCGCACTGGTACTTTGGTAACATCCGATAACTCTAGCAGCATCCCAGGATGGGGTTTTGAGAAAGACTCATCAGCAGTTCTGGTTTCATGAAACAAATGTCCAATGTCGTGAAACCCCAAAGATCGATCTAAACCCACACGCGATTTGCCAGTAGCAACGCCCAACAAATAACCATCGACCCGCAATTGTTCCAGCAATTCACGAATGCCGGTGAATAAATGCAGCTCGTGGTCTTTGGCTAAATAGTGATAACGAAAGCGATCTGTTAATTTGGGGAAGTAAGCTGGCTCAATCCAGGGAACGGCTCTGCGCAATGAATCATGAATGCCCAAGCCAATCACTGAACTTGCCAAAGAATCGTCTGGTTCTTGAAAACCCAAATCTCGACAAGCCTGCTGAATACAGTGCACGATGGTTGGCGTGGAATCCATGATGGTTCCATCCCAATCCCAAACCACTAGATCGTAACGTCTATCGAGCTTCGTAACTTCGGTCATCTCTTTAATCAGCGCTTTGAATTTCAAAGTTTTTCATCATCGCCGCAAATTCCGAAGGCAGTGGGGATTCAATACGCATCTTTTCACCCGTACGGGGATGGGTAAATCCAGCTAAGTGGGCATGTAGATAGAGTCTTTTGGATTTAATCAACTTATCTTGATCTTCAAAGCCATACTTGTCATCACCCAAAATCGAATGGCCTAGCTTTTGTAGGTGAACTCTAATTTGGTGGGTGCGTCCTGTTTTTAATTGGGCCTCGGCCAAGGTAATGGAATTTTCGCCACGCTTCATCGTTTTGATCACACGCAAAGCAGTATGGCTAGGCAGGCCATCAGGGTCTACACGCACCCGGCGCTCACCATTGGCTAATAAATACTTATGCAGCGGGAATTTCAATTGCATGACGCCAGCGCCCTGCTCGACCTCGCCATGTGCCAGCAGGTAATAACGCTTATCCGTCTGCCCTTCTCTGATCTGGCGATGCATCTCGACTAAAGCGCTCCGCTTCTTGGCCAGCAATAAAACACCTGAAGTATCTCGGTCCAGACGATGCACCAATTCTAGGAAATGCAATTCTGGGCGGGTAATCCGCAAAGTTTCGATCACACCCAAGGCAATGCCAGAACCGCCATGAACAGCTAATCCAGATGGCTTATTCACAATCAAAAGGGCTTCATCCTCAAAAAGGATGGGCATTTTGTCTGAGTAACCTCTGGCACGGGATTTAGTTTGGGCGCTATTTACTGCAGCCATCTGAGCAGGTTCAGCCAGGCGAACAGGTGGCAACCTCACGACATCGCCCTCAATTAAGCGGGTAGTTGGTTCGGCGCGCTTCTTGTTCACGCGAACCTCTCCAGAGCGAATAATTCGGTAAACATGGCTTTTGGGAACGCCTTTTGCCCAACGCAGTAGATAGTTATCTAGGCGCTGACCAGCCTCTTCTGGGCCAATAGTCTGCAAAAGAACCACTGCGGGAGTAGCGGTTTTGAGGTTTCCGGACTTGGGAATGGATTCGGGTTTCATGATTTATCTCTCTCGCCACCTCGGCGAGGGACTCAACAATACCCCATTGTCATTCAACTTGTGCCGTATAATCAACGCTCTAGCCAATTTATTGGTCCGAGACCAGCCTGAAGTCAGGTTTGAATCGTGGAGCTTGGAGTCGCCCTTTAATAGACTCCCGGGGTCGCCCCTCCCCCGTTGTAATGAGGCGCAGGGTTGGTGTGCCGTATGCCGCGACCCGCGATTAGAAGACAGTTTTCAGGCGCGCGCCTGCATTGATGACCTAAAGGAGGTCTCTGCGGCGATCGTCAAGTGTGGCACTGATTGAGCTAAGGTTTAAATCGGTGTACTAGGCAAAATATGCCTAGATTTGCTTGATCCACACTCATAAAGCCACCGGTGGGCTATGCCCCAAGTGCTAAAACTGCCCCTAACGCACCGCCGCAGCGACGCCCTCCCCCATAGGAGAGAGTGTTATGAAACGCATGTTGTTTAATGCAACTCAACAAGAAGAGTTGCGAGTTGCCATAGTTGATGGTCAAAAACTCATTGATATTGATATCGAAGCTGCCGGTCGTGAACAACGCAAAGGCAATATTTACAAAGGTGTTATTACTCGCATTGAGCCTTCGCTCGAAGCTTGCTTTGTAAATTACGGTGAAGAGCGTCATGGCTTCCTGCCATTTAAGGAGGTTGCCCGCACCTACTTTAAAGAAGGTATCGATGTCCGCAATGCTTCCATCAAAGAAGCGCTGCGCGAAGGTCAAGAAATCATTGTTCAGGTAGAAAAAGAAGAGCGCGGCCAAAAAGGTGCGGCCCTCACCTCTTTCGTCTCCCTGGCAGGTCGTTATTTGGTCTTGATGCCAAATAACCCTCGTGGAGGCGGCGTATCCCGTCGCATTGAAGGTGAAGACCGTCAAGAACTTCGCGATGCAATGTCCCAATTAGATATACCGGATGGGATGAGCATCATTGCTCGTACGGCAGGTATTGGCCGTGATGCCACTGAATTACAGTGGGATCTAAGCTACCTCATGCAGTTATGGGGCGCCATTGACGAAGCTGCCAAAGGCAATTCAGCACCTTTATTGATTTACCTCGAGTCCAGTTTGGTGATTCGCGCAATACGCGATTACTTCCAGCCTGACATTGGCGAGATCCTCATCGATACCGATGACATCTATGAGCAAGCTGCAGCATTTATGTCGGTAGTAATGCCAGACAATCTGCCAAGAGTAAAGCGTTATCAAGATGATGTGCCTTTATTCTCACGCTTCCAAATTGAACATCAAATTGAAACAGCGTACTCACGCACTGTGCCATTGCCATCTGGCGGCGCCATTGTGATCGACCATACAGAAGCATTGGTATCAGTTGACGTGAACTCTGCACGCGCTACCCGCGGTTCCGATATTGAAGAAACTGCTACCCGTACTAATTTAGAAGCTGCCGATGAAATCGCTCGTCAAGCACGTTTACGTGACTTGGGTGGATTAATCGTGATCGACTTTATTGATATGGAATCAAGCAAAGCACAGAAGGATGTTGAGAATCGCCTGCGTGATGCTCTGCGTCATGACCGCGCTCGCGTTCAAATGGGCAAGATCTCCAAATTTGGCTTGATGGAAATGTCTCGTCAACGTCTGCGCCCCGCCCTCTCTGAAGGAAGCCATGTTACCTGCCCACGTTGTAACGGTACAGGTCATATTCGTGATACTGAATCATCTGCATTGCAAGTCTTGCGCATCATTCAAGAAGAGGCAATGAAAGAAAACACAGCAGCGATTCATACTCAGGTACCAGTTGAAGTAGCTGCCTTCCTACTCAATGAGAAACGCCCTGAAGTTATCAAGATTGAAAGTCGTTTCAAAGTAAATGTCTTAATGATTCCAAATAAGCATTTAGAAACACCGCATTACAAGCTTGAGCGCTTACGTCACGACGACCCGCGGCTTGACGATCAAAAGGCTAGCTATGTGATGGCCGAAGAAGCTGCCCGTGAACTGGAAACTGACACTACAGTTAGTCGCAAAGACGCAGATGTGAAGGTTCGCCCTGAGGCCGCCGTTAAAGGCATTACACCTAATGCTCCAGCACCCGTAAGTCAGCCGCGCCCTGCTCGCGTAGAGCAAGCTAAAGCTGAAAGCAAAGGCGGATTCTTTGGATTCATTAAAGGCCTCTTCACTTCCTCAACACCGGAAGAAAAACCTGAACCTGTTGCACCTCGTGGTCGCAATCAAGGTCGCAATGGTGATCGTAACAACCGGAACGGTAATCGTGGTCGCCGTGGTGAACGTAATGACCGTAATGGCGAGCGTCCAGCAGTTGCTGCTACCGAAAGCACAACGACTGAAGGCGGGAATAACAACCGTGGTCGTAACAGCAATCGCAACCGAAATCAAAATGGTCCAAAACTAGAGCGTCAAGAAACATCTAGCAATCAAACTGCTGTAACACCAGCAACTGAAGCTGCTCCTAACGGCGAAGCTACTCCAAGCGCAGATGGTGAAGAGCGTCGTGGTCGTGGTCGTAATCGTCGTGGTCGTGGTCGTGGTCAACGCGAACGTACTGACGCCAATGGTGATGCAGTTATTGCTTCCGTAGTCGCTGTGGCAACTTCATTCACTGGTCCTCCTGTAGGTATGGCTGGTGCTTCAGCAACGATGCCAACTAAAGACCTAGGTCATAGCTTTGGTAATAACAAGCCTGTAGCTAGCGAGCCAAAGGAAAGAGTAGAAAGAGCACCACGCGGTGAAAGAACTCCACGCGCACCTCGCCCCTCTCAAGCTGCGACTCCAGCTCCAGTTCTAGCACCTGCAATTGAAGTGATCACAAAGCCAATGCCAGAGCTTCCTAAAATTGCCTTCCAGGCGTTAGAAGAAACTCCTTTGCATAGTGTTGTGCAATCTGCTGGAATGATTTGGGTAGCAACTGACTCAAGTAAGCATGCAGAAGCGCAAAGCCAGATTAAGGCTGAACCAGTAACTGCTCATTTAGGTAGAGCTCCTAAGCCAGCTGCAAGCTTGCCTGATGGCCCAATGGTTTTAGTTGAAACCGGCGGCCAAGAAAAAGCGGTCTAAACCAATTTCTCCAGGTTGTCATTTATCTCACAAGGGTATTTGGCAGCTTGGCAGAAACTACGTTTCAAAGCCATAATCCCCTTATGGTTGATAAAGTAATCCCTATTCGCATCAACGAAGGTAAAGGCCTTACGCCGCCCATTCCTAATGAATTGGTTCTGGCTAATTCCCATACAAAAGATTTGCGTGGACGCACACTTCGTGACTTACGCATTTCAGTAACTGATCGCTGTAACTTTCGCTGCACTTATTGCATGCCAAAGGAAGTATTTGATCAGAGCTACCCCTACCTATTGCACAAAGAACTTCTGAGCTTCGAGGAGATTGCGAGACTGAGTTCTATATTTGTAAGCTTGGGTATTGAAAAAATTCGGTTAACTGGCGGCGAACCTTTACTACGCAAAAATCTAGAAGTACTCATTAAGATGTTAGCAACTATTCGCACACCATCCGGAGGCGCACTAGATCTCACCCTGACAACCAATGGCAGTATCTTGCGTAAAAAAGCACGCGCACTAAAAGATGCGGGTCTACATCGCATCACTGTCAGTCTTGATGGTCTCAACGATGAGATCTTCAAAAAAATGAATGACGTGGATTTTCCTGTACAGGATGTTTTAGATGGAATTGCCACTGCTCAAGAAGTCGGCTTTTCCAGCATCAAAGTGAATATGGTTGTTAAGAAGGGTACGAATGACCATGAAATCTTGGCTATGGCAAAGCACTTCAAAGGTACCAGAATTGTTCTAAGATTTATCGAATTTATGGACGTTGGCAGTTCTAATGGCTGGGATATGACTCAAGTTCTCCCATCCAAAGAAGTCCTTGCCAGAATTCATGAGGTATTTCCGCTTGAGCCAATTGATGCGAACTACCAGGGCGAAGTTGCCCAGCGCTGGCGCTATGTCGATGGCTCTGGTGAAATCGGCGCGATCTCTAGTGTGACCCAAACTTTCTGCCATGAATGCACGCGTGCACGCATCTCTACTGACGGACAGATGTATCTTTGCTTATTCGCCAACGAGGGTTTTGATTTTAAAACCTTACTTCGTTTAGACAAGACGGATTCAGAAATCGCCAATGCCATCATGACGACATGGTCTGGTCGTGATGACCATTACTCTGAAGTACGTGGTTCTAATACTGCAAATCCAGCCTCTGGACATCGCAAGGTTGAGATGTCTTATATTGGTGGCTAATGATTTCTGCAGATCAAATTACCGGACTGATTTTGGCTGGTGGCCGTGCCCAGCGCATGGGTGGAATTGATAAAGGTTTAATTTCCTTTCATGGACAAGCATTGATTGAATCAGCGATACAAGCGCTAAAGAATCAAGTCGGTCAAATTCTGATTAACGCAAACCGCAATATCACCAAATATTCCACTTATGGATATCCGGTTATCGTGGATGAGGCCCCTGACTTTTCAGGCCCCTTAGCTGGATTCTATGCAGGACTGAAGACCTGTAAAACACCCTACCTAGTGACCTCACCTTGCGACTCCCCGCTCATGCCGCCTGACCTATGTGCAAAGCTTGCGGAAGAAATGGAGGGCGGTAACTACCAATTGGTTTACGCCTCGACCCAAGAGGTTAATGGAAAAATTTGGGCGCAACCTGTCTTTTGTCTTATGCGTAGCGATGTAGAGAGCTCATTAAAGGGATTTCTCAGTAAAGGCGACCTTAAAATTGACAACTGGTTCAAAGAACTACGCACTAGCACCGTCATCTTTAAAAATACCGAGGCCTTTGCAAACGTGAATACCCCTGAAGAGCTGAAACATTTAGAGGATATGTCCAAATGAAACATTCCCCAAATGACCCAATACTCTTAAGCGCTTCATTGCATGTTGATGAAGCGCGTAAAGCGATTTCCGACCTAGTTAAAGAACTGATTGAAGAATCTAAGCACATTGGGGGTCAGAGCGCCATTGAATTGGTCTCTTTAGACCAAGCCATCAATCGCATTCTGGCTGAAGATTTGTTATCACCAATCGATGTGCCAGCAGCAGATAACTCGGCAATGGATGGCTATGCGTTTAATGGAGATTACCTTGGAAAATCTAAAGATATCATTTCATTAAAGGTGATTGGCACCGCTTATGCAGGAAAGCCTTATGAGGGTAAGATCGGTGCCGGAGAGTGCCTCAAGATTATGACTGGGGCCCTTATGCCCAATGGCTGTGACACCGTCATTCCACAAGAACTGATAAGCGCACTAAGCGACTCATCGATTGAGTTCAAGGAAAACTTACTAAAGCCCGGTGAGAATCGCCGTCTTCGCGGCGAAGATCTGCAAAAAAATAAGTCTGCGATTCAGGCGGGGCGACTCTTGCGCCCCTCTGACTTAGGCTTAGCAGCTTCATTGGGTATCGCCACCCTGAAAGTGCAGCGTAAACTTAAAGTTGCCATCCTCTCCTCAGGCGATGAATTGCGTACCCTTGGACAGGAATTAGACGCAGGTAACATTTACGATAGCAATCGCTACAGCCTTACCGGCCTATTAAACCGTTTAGATCTAGAAATCATTGACTGCGGTATCGTCCGCGATGACCCTGCTTCTCTCAAAGAGGCTTTCTGTAACGCGGCTAAAGTTGCCGATGTTTTGATCTCCTCGGGAGGAGTTTCTGTTGGGGAAGCGGACTTCACCAAGCAAATCATGCAAGAGCTAGGTGACGTTGGGTTCTGGAAAATTGCGATGCGTCCCGGTAGACCGATGGCATTTGGTACCCTAAAGCCTGTCATAGGTCAATCATCCCCCCGCAAGACTCTATTCTTCGGACTGCCTGGCAACCCGGTTGCCGTCATGGTTACCTTCTACCAGTTTGTCCGCGCAGCGCTTCTGCAACTCAATGGCGCCACACAGACTGAACCGCCATTAACCCAAGCTCTCTCGGACTCGGTAATCCGCAAAAAGCCTGGTCGCACAGAATTCCAACGCGCTATTTTGGGGCGTGGTAAGGATGGCAAACCCACAGTCAAACTCACAGGCAGCCAAGGCGCTGGAATTTTGCGCTCTATGAGTGAAGCTAACTGCTTTGTCATTCTTCACCACGATCAAGGAAATATTGCACCCGGGGAGTGGGTAGATGTAGCGCTTTTTGATGGACTGCTTTAAGATTGTCTCTCATGAAACTTAGTAAAAAAGAAATAGTCTTTCTAGACCCAATGCACACCGCCAAAACACTCGTTTTGGTTTACCTTTGCTTCTCGGTTCCGATCGTTTTGTTGGCTCTCTTTGTAGCCTTCATTCGAGATGGCGCTATCCCTGGATTTACTGTTCTTTCCGCGCTCATCCTCAATGCCTTGCTTGGCTTTGGTTTGTTGTGGATTGCATGCAAAGTCTACAACTGGGTTGCGGATACCTTCGGTGGTATTGAAATCGCAATCAAAGAACTTCATGAAGAAATTGAAACTGAGTAAATCGATGTAACTTTACATAGCTTCTCTCAACCGCTTCAATTTTTCTAGGCTTTAAATAATTCAGTATTGATTAAACTTGGTGGCTTCTTGCCATCGAGAGCAGTGCGTAAATTTTCAATGGCGAGTTCAACCATTGCTCTACGTGTCTTTTCAGTCGCGCTTGCAACATGCGGAGCCAAGACAACATTGCTCAATTTCAGCAACTCTGGATTGACTTTGGGTTCGCCTTCAAATACATCTAATCCGGCCGCAAAAATTCTTCCAGCCTTCAAAGCTTGAGCCAAAGCAAGATCATCCACAATTCCACCGCGCGCAATGTTGACAAGGGTTGCAGTTGGTTTCATCAAAGCAATTTCTTTTGCACCAATCGTATGATGATTTTCAGCGGTGTAAGGCAAAACTAAAATAACATGATCGGCATTACGCAATAAATCTTCCTTAGAAACATAACTTGCCCCACATGCGTTTTCATCAACCTCAGAAAGCCGACTGCGATTGTGATAAATAACCTTCATTCCAAAGCCCAAAGAACGCTTTGCAATACCTTGACCAATACGACCCATTCCAATAATGCCTAGCGTACTGTGATGCAAATCCATACCCAGAGGATTATTCACAATCGACCACTGGCCCCACTTACCACTACGAATCCAATACTCAGACTCTGTAATGCGACGCGCCGTTGCCATTAAAAGCGCAAAACCAAAATCAGCAGTGGTATCTGTCAAGACATCTGGAGTATTGGTTGCCATCACCCCAGCAGCGCTCATGGCCGTCACATCAAAATTGTTATAGCCAACAGAAATATTGGCCACCACTTTCAAATCATTTGCCTCCGATAAGGCATTGGCATCAATTCTTTCACTACCAGCTACCAAAGCCCCCACCACTCCAGAAAGCTGCTTTTGTAGCTCTGTGGGCGTAAAAATTTGGTCAGATTGGTTTGATCGAACTTCAAAAGACTCCTCCAATTTAGCGAGCGCCTCCGGAAATATGGCTCTGGCCACCAAAATTTTGGGTTTATTGGAGGTAGATAGGGTATTTATTGAAATGGTCATGTCTAGAACTTTACCGCAAGTAAATTCCAGTTTTTGCCTGAAAAACAGGCTAATTCAGCTAAAATTGATTTTTTATAACTTAGTAGCCCATGCAGCTCTCGGGCCCTTAATCCAAAAACATCATGACTTACGTTGTTACTGAATCCTGTATCCGCTGCAAATACACTGACTGCGTTGACGTTTGCCCAGTTGATTGCTTTCGCGAAGGCCCCAATTTCTTAGTGATCGATCCAGATGAGTGCATTGACTGCGCCGTGTGTGTTCCAGAGTGCCCAGTCAACGCCATCTACGCTGAAGATGATGTACCAGGTGATCAACAAGATTTCATCAAACTGAATGCGGACTTATCCCCATCCTTCACTTCCATTACCAAATCCAAAGCTGCATTGCCGGATGCGGATGAATGGAAAGATGTTAAAAACAAGCTCGATCAACTAGCCAAATAATTACCTAATCTTCTCGCAGATATAGTCAAGAGATTTAGTATTGCAACAGCCTATTGAAACCGATGCAGTCATTATTGGTGCCGGTCCAGTGGGGCTCTTTCAGGTCTTTGAGCTAGGACTCTTGGAGATCAAAGCGCATGTCATTGATTCACTGCCAATACCGGGCGGTCAATGTGCAGAACTTTATCCCGATAAGCCGATCTACGACATCCCAGCAATTCCGGTGTGTACTGGACAAGAGCTCACCAATAACCTACTCAAACAAATTGAGCCATTTAGCGCACAATTTCATCTGGGGCAAGAGGTGACATCCCTCGAACAACAAGACGATCGTCGCCTTAAATTAATCACATCCCTTGGCAAAGAATTCATCAGCAAAACTGTTTTCATTGCTGCTGGAGTTGGCGCATTTCAGCCTCGCACCCTAAAACTGGATGGTATCGAGGCCTTTGAGGGAAAGCAACTTTTTTATAGCGTCAAAGATCCAGAGCTCTTTTATGACAAACGTATTGTAATTTTCGGTGGCGGTGATTCAGCTCTAGACTGGGCGTTATACCTAGTTGGTAAGGCTAAAAGCGTTGCTCTTATTCATCGAAGAGCTGACTTCAAGGCAGCGCCAAAATCCATTACCAAAATGCGGGAACTTTGTGCCTCACATAAGATGGAATTCATCATTGGGCAACCTACTAGTTATGAGGTGCTGAATGATCGCCTGAGCGAAGTGAGCGTTACCGATATTAATGGCAATACCCGCCAAATACCAGTGGACGATGTATTGGTATTTTTTGGCCTATCCCCCAAATTAGGCCCTATTACGGATTGGGGTCTAGAGATCTATCGTAAGCAAATTGCTGTCAATACCGCCACGTTTCAAACCAGCATTCCCGGGATTTACGCAGTTGGTGATATCAACATTTACCCCGGAAAGAAGAAGTTGATTTTGTCTGGCTTTCATGAAGCAGCACTTGCGGCCTTTGCTGCCGCTGAATATCTTCACCCTGAGAAACAGATTCAGCTCCAATACACCACCACTTCCCCCAAGCTTCATAAGATGCTTGGAGTAAAGAATCCCACATTCGAGTAAGCTCTATCTAAATCATTTACTTTTAGACAATATTTATGCGCCAATATCACGATCTTATGAAGGAAGTCCTATCCAAGGGCGTTAAAAAGTCAGATAGGACGGGTACTGGCACGCTGTCCGTATTCGGGCATCAAATGCGCTTTGATTTGGCAGATGGTTTCCCGATGGTCACGACCAAGAAGCTTCACCTCAAATCCATCATTTATGAATTACTGTGGTTCCTCAAAGGCAGCACTGACAACAACTGGCTAAAAGAACGTGGCGTTTCCATTTGGAATGAATGGGCCGCTCCAAATGGAGATCTCGGTCCTATCTATGGCTACCAATGGCGCTCTTGGCCTGCACCCAACGGCCAGCATATTGATCAAATCTCTGAGATTCTGGAAACGATTAAGAAAAATCCAGATTCACGCCGCATCATTGTGTCGGCTTGGAACGTTGCCGACATTCCTCGCATGGCCTTGGCACCTTGTCATGCCTTCTTTCAGTTTTATGTTGCAGATGGAAAGCTTTCCTGCCAACTGTATCAACGCAGTGCGGATATTTTTCTCGGCGTACCGTTCAATATCGCCAGCTATGCATTGTTAACACATATGGTCGCCCAACAATGCAACTTAGAGGTTGGCGACTTCATTTGGACCGGTGGTGATTGCCATCTGTACAGCAACCATTTAGAGCAAGTAGATCTTCAGCTCTCTAGGGATTTTTATCCGCTACCCAAACTCAAGCTTCTGCGCAAACCAGATTCCCTGTTTGACTATGAGTTTGAAGACTTTGAGATTGCTGGCTATGAATCTCACCCACATATTAAAGCTCCAGTAGCTATTTAAGAAATTCAATTAGTCATGGCTCAACCTGCTATCTCCATGATTGTTGCGCGTTCGCGCAATCATGTCATTGGTCGCGATAATCAAATGCCTTGGAAGATTTCTGCAGATTTGCAATTCTTCAAGCGCGTCACCATGGGTCACCCTGTCATCATGGGTCGCAAGACTTGGGAGTCGATTGGTCGCCCGCTCCCGGGCAGACGCAATATTGTCGTGAGCAGAAACCCAGACCTTCAATTGACCGGCGCAGAATTGGCGGGCACACTGGATGAGGCGCTTAATCGCTTAAGTGAATTTCCTCGTGTTTTTGTAATCGGTGGAGAGCAACTTTTCACGCAAGGCTTTAACAAAGCAGATTGCCTTTATCTTACCGAGATTGATATTGATGTAGAGGGTGGAGATACCTTCTTTGAAGTGCCTAACCCATCCGAGTGGATTGAGGTAGAGCGTACACCAGGCAGCGAAGGCAGCATCTCTTTCAATTTTTTAAAACTTAAACGTAAATAAAAAGGACTTTGAGGAGCCCTTTTTATTTAACTAAGAAAATCTGCTGATCAAAGTTTCCTACTAAAGCTATATTGCGCAAAAGCTTGCTCTGCTAAACCAAACCACTGCGCTTCCATATTTCTGAACACACGGTAGTCTTCAAATATCTTTTTAAACTGTGGGTTCTTGGCAGACTCTTCGGCATAGGTTTCTTGAGCAGCCTTAAAGCAAGCATCCATTACAGAGGTATTGAATTTGCGTAATACCGCACCATTCTGAACAAGGCGCTGTAGGGCCGGTGGATTGAGCGCATCGTACTTGGCGCACATATCGGTGTGTGCCTCAAAACAAGCCGCTTCCCAGGCTGCCTGATATGAAGGCGGCAACTCATCCCACTTCTTCTTATTGACTAAGAATGAAAGCGCTGCGCTCCCTTCCCACCAGGCTGGGTAGTAATAGTTTTTAGCTACTTTAGCCAAGCCCAGTTTTTCATCATCGTATGGGCCAACAAACTCAGCGGCATCAATCGTGCCTTTTTCAAGCGCTGAATAAATCTCACCAGCCGGTAATTGCTGAGGTACTACACCAAGCTTAGCTAAAACCTGGCCGGCAAAACCAGCGATACGGAATTTGAGACCTTTAAAATCTTCAGGTGATTTAATTTCTTTACGGAACCAGCCACCCATTTGAGTACCAGTCTGACCACCAAGAAAGTTTACCAAGTTATAACTAGCATACAGCTCGCGTATCAATTTCATGCCATTGCCCTGCAGCATCCAAGCAGTTTGCTGACGAGCAGTCATCCCAAATGGTGCTGCGGTATCAAAAATAAACGAGCTATTTTTACCGAGGTAGTAGTAGCTTGCAGTATGTCCACACTCGACGGTACCGTTTTGAACGGCATCTAATACTTGTAGCGCGGGTACCACTTCTCCAGCGGCAAATACTTTGACATTAAATTTGCCATCCGTTGCCTTGCGTAAAGAATTGGCAAAAACCTCTGGTGTGCCATACAAGGTATCTAAAGATTTAGGGAAGCTAGAAACTAAACGCCAATTGAGGGTCGGCAAGCTTTGTCCAAGCGCAGGGGCGGCTAAAGCAGCAGCACCAGCTCCTAAAGTGGCTTTCTTTAAAAAGGAACGTCTTTGCATGTTGATCTCCCTTAACTTTTCTGATGAAGTACGAAAAGTATAGCTATATCCTCAGTCGCCCTACCTATTTTCCGCCCACCATCATGGAGCGAATCAAGATTGAGCCGGTTTCCTTGGTCCCACGAATCAAGGTATCCCCACCAATTAACTCAATGTTAAGCAACATGTCTTTTAAGTTTCCGGCAATAGTGACTTCCTCAACTGGATATTGAATTTCGCCATGCTCTACCCAGTAACCAAAAGCGCCACGCGAATAATCTCCAGTGACATAGTTAACGCCCTGCCCCATTAACTCGGTTACCAATAGACCTGTTCCCATCGCCTTAAGGAGCGCTGGTAAACCACCCTTGGGAGTTTTTGTACTTTCCAAAGTTAAATGGTGAGATCCACCAGCATTGCCAGTGGTTTTCATGCCTAACTTACGAGCAGAGTATGTAGATAAAAAGTAGCCTTCTAGAATGCCCTTATCCACAACAGTACGAGCTGCAGTCTTCACGCCCTCCTCATCAAAAGGTGCGCTACCGGTCATCGATTTCATGTGAGGATTCTCGAACAAACTCACATGCTTAGGTAATACTTGCGTACCAAGACTATCCAGTAAAAAGCTAGAACGACGATACAAAGATCCGCCTGATACCGCTTGCACCAAACCACCCAATATCCCCGCAGCCAAGGGTGATTCAAAAATAACTGGGCAACGACGGGTTGTTAGGGATCGGGCTTTGAGTCTTGACAGCGCGCGTTGCGCAGCATATTTTCCAATGGCAGTAGGATCTGCAAGTTCCTCTGGAATTCGTGAACTTGAATACCAGTCATCGCGCTGCATGGCGGATTTTTTTCCGCCTTCACTAGCAATCGGTGCGCAAGAAATATAATGCCTAGAAAAAGGATAGCCCCCCATAAAGCCATGAGTGGTTCCCAACATGAAATGCGCATGATGGGCAGATACTGAAGCGCCATCACTATTTTTAATTTGTTTACTTACGGCAAATGCCGCGCCTTCAGCAGTACGTGCAATATCTACCGCCTGCTCAGAGTCCAACAACCAAGGATGGAATAAATCGAGATCTAATGGATCCTTTTCTAAAAGCTCAACTTCTGCGGGACCAGCGCAATCATCCTCAGCCGTATGTTGGGCGATATGGTACGCAGCCTCAACCGTAGCTTTTAAAGAATGTTTAGAAAAATCGCTGGTACTGGCATTGCCGCGGCGATGCCCCAGAAAAACAGTAACACCTACCTGCTTATCGAGACTTTGCTCTATGGTCTCCACTTCGCCTTTGCGAACCGTGACAGAGAGGCCCTGACCCTCTGAAATTTCTGCAATAGCATCGGAAGCGCCCCGCTTACGGGCCTCTGAAAGCATGAAATCAATGATTTCCGTGAACTGATGTGATGTGTAAGTAAACATATCCTAATAATAGCTAGAATAGAAGCATGAAGCATACCGAAGCCTGGAAGCGCAATTCTCCAAATGAAATCAAAATCGGCCTAATCTCGGTCTCCGACCGAGCTAGTAAGGGCGTCTATGACGACGAGGGCATTCCAGCCTTGCAACGCTGGTTAATGAGCGCTATCAGCACGCCTTGCGTCTTCCATGAGCGCCTCATAGCCGACGAACGAGAAATCATCGCTGAGACGATTGTGGAGCTTGTGGACGATTTGGGATGTGACTTGGTGTTAACTACTGGGGGTACTGGGCCATCTCTCAGAGACGTAACCCCAGAAGCTACTTTAGATGCTGGAACACGCGAAATGCCTGGCTTTGGCGAGCAAATGCGCCAAATTAGCCTACGATTTGTACCAACAGCGATTTTGTCGCGTCAAACGGCTGTTCTTCGAGAAATTGAAGGACATACTGCTCTTGTTATTAATTTACCAGGACAACCCAAGGCGATTGCAGAAACGCTGGAGGGTCTCAAAGATGTAGACGGCAAACCCATTGTTCCTGGCATCTTCGCTGCCGTGCCTTACTGCATTGATCTCATTGGCGGGCCTTACATCCAAACCAATGAATCCATCATCAAGGCCTTTAGACCTAAAAGCGCCATCAAAAAATAAATTACTTCTCCTTTCCCCGATGAGACTCATTGGGTTGCACTTCCTATGACCGAAAAACTAAACATCACAGAAGTTAAAAATCAGCAAACAGAGTCTTTAGAGCAACCAGGCCTTCGTATTGAAGACTGGATCACTGTCACAGTAATGGGCTTTTTAGCGTTAATTACTTTTGGCAATGTGCTGGCCCGCTACTTCACCAATCAATCATTTGCTTGGACCGAAGAGTTTTCAATCTTCTTAATGATGGCTTTGACTCTGATTGCCGGTAGTGCTGCTGCCGCAAGAGATCACAATATTCGTATTGAAATTTTTTCTGACAAGGGCTCACCACAACGCCGCCGCAATCTAGCGATTGCTTCTGGCTCTGCAACGTTTTTACTTTACCTACTGCTGGCCTATCTTGGAACATTGCTGGCCTGGGATGAATACCGCTTTGGAGAAACATCTCCCGGTATCGGAGTTCCCAAATGGTGGTACACCATCTGGCTACCACTACTCTCCATCTTAATTGCGGTTCGCTCCGGAATTTTGCTCATCAAACAATGGCGGTCTAAATGATTACGATCGCCATTATTCTCTTTGTAATTTTTATTACGCTAATGCTCATCGGCGTACCCATTGGTGCCGCTCTTGGTATTGGAGGTATTGTTGCCATCACACTATCAAACCTCGATACAGCAAACTATGGCTTGCTGGCAGTCCCGCAAAACTTTTATGCTGGCATTGCCAAATATCCACTGCTAGCCATTCCGATGTTTGTCTTGGTAGGTTCTATTTTCGATCGTTCCGGCGTGGCAGAACGTTTGGTGAATTTCGCAGTAGCGATTGTCGGTAGAGGTCCTGGTATGTTGCCCTTAGTTGCGATCTTAGTAGCAATGTTTCTGGGTGGTATCTCTGGCTCTGGTCCAGCAAATGCTGCAGCAGTTGGTGGCGTAATGATTGCAGCCATGGCCAATGCTGGCTATCCTCGCGCTTTTGCAGCCAGTATTGTTGGTGCAGCTGCCGCAACCGATATCTTGATTCCACCATCTGTTGCCTTTGTTGTCTATAGTGTTCTGGTACCAGGTGCATCAGTACCAGCACTCTTTGCCGCAGGAATGTTTCCGGGTCTACTCGCTGGAATTGCTTTAATTATTCCTGCAGTATGGCTTGCGCGGAAACATAAAATGGGCACCCAAGAGGCTAACTTACCGCGCCCACCTTTTTGGAAAAGTTGTAAAGAGGCACTCTGGGGATTAAGTGCCCCTTTCATTATTTTAGGTGGAATGCGTGCTGGTTGGTTTACGCCGACTGAAGCAGCTGTCGTTGCGGTGTTTTATGGCCTATTTGTCGGCATGGTGATTTATCGCACCATCAAAATTCGCGACCTCTATGAAATCCTTCTTGAGGCCGGAGAAACCTCATCAGTCATCCTGATGGTCATCGCCTTAGCTGGTATCTTTGCCTACGCACTCTCAACCTTAGGAGTCATCGATCCGCTAGCGAATGCTATTGCACACTCAGGCCTTAGTGAGGCGGGGGTCCTGACTCTCATCGTCTTGCTGCTGATGACCTTAGGAATGTTTCTAGATGGTATTTCAATATTCCTCATATTCGTGCCATTACTTTTACCAATTGCCCAAGCCTATCACTGGGATCTAGTGTGGTTTGGAGTAGTCCTCACACTGAAAGTTGCTCTGGGACAATTTACGCCACCACTTGCGGTAAATCTGATGGTGGCCTGCAAAATTGCCGGCGTCAAAATGGAAGAAACTGTACGCTGGGTTATTTGGCTACTTGGAGCCTTCTTTCTGGCGATGGTCCTAGTCTTGGTATTCCCGCCAATTGCTACTTGGTTACCGCATTATTTAGGCTACTAAAAATTTGTGCGCTGCATCAGAAGAATGCTCCTTTACTTCTCATATAGAATCAAAAAACCTTATAAAAACAAAAAGGGATTTCAAATGAATAAACGCTCTTTCCTAACAATCACGCTAGCATCATTGCTTGCAGTAGTGGGTCTCACAGCTTCATTGCACTCGAATCTAGCAATGGCCGCTGAATATAAATCAGAATACAAAATGTCGCTAGTACTCGGCACCGCTTTCCCTTGGGGGAAGGGTGGAGAAATTTGGGCTGATCTCGTACGTGAGCGTACCAATGGGCGAATTAATATCAAACTTTATCCAGGCGCCTCTTTAGTTGGCGGCGATCAGACGCGTGAGTTCACAGCGATCCGCCAAGGTGTGATTGATATGTCAATTGGCTCAACTATCAACTGGTCACCACAGATCAAAGAACTTAATTTATTCTCACTTCCTTTCTTGATGCCCAACTATCAATCGATTGATGCCCTAGTTAAAGGCCCCGTAGGCAAGGACTTACTGGACATCATCGAGAAGCAAGGTGTTGTACCTCTTGCTTGGGGTGAAAATGGTTTTAGAGAAATCTCCAACTCGAAAAAAGAAGTTAAGAAACCAGAAGATCTTAAAGGCATGAAGTTCCGCGTGGTGGGATCACCAATTTACAACGAAACCTTTTCAGCATTGGGTGCAAACCCAACTCAGATGAGCTGGGCTGATACCCAAGCTGCACTTGCTTCTGGTGCGGTAGATGGCCAAGAAAACCCTGAGTCTGTTTATGCCGCAGCAAAACTCTACACAGTGGGTCAAAAATACGTTACGGTATGGCGCTATGTTGCCGATCCATTGATCTTTGTTGTGAATAAACAAGTCTGGGAAAGCTGGACGCCACAAGACCGCGAGATCGTTCAGCAGGCAGCGATTGATGCTGGCAAACAAGAGGTGGCTATTGCTCGCAAAGGCCTAGCAGAGCCAAGCCAACCAGCCTGGAAAGATGTTGAGCAATATGGCGTTAAAGTCACTTACCTCACGCCTGAAGATCGCAAACTCTTTGTAGCCGCTACTCGCGACGTATACAACAAATGGAAAAATCAAATTGGCGCTGCATTAGTAGATAAAGCTGAAAAAGCAGTTGCTAACGCTAAGTAATTAAATTCACCTTAAATACAAAAAGGTCTGCTACGGCAGACCTTTTTCTTGACCGCTAGTTTGAGCCCATCTTTCTGAGCTCTAAAAATTAAGGCAAGGGAACGATGAATTTATCCCGGTAGTACTTGAGCTCTTCAATCGATTCTTCGATGTCAGCCAATGCCGTATGAGCTTGTTTCTTTGTGAAACCCTTTACTAACTCAGGGTGCCAACGTTTACAAAGTTCCTTTAAGGTAGAAACATCAATATTTCGGTAATGAAAATAAGCCTCTAATTTGGGCATGTACTTAGCCATAAAGCGGCGATCTTGGCCAATCGTATTTCCACACATTGGTGCGATTCCAGCTTTAACATACTGCTTCAGAAAGGCAATGCATTCAGCCTCTATAGTCGCTTCATCTTGGGTGGCAACCTTGACCTTATCAATCAGACCTGAACGTCCATGGGTGCCCTTATTCCAAGCATCCATAGCGTCTAGCAAAACATTCTCTTGATGCACAACCCAAACAGGGGCAGTGGCAATCGTGTTGAGATGGGCATCAGTCACAATGATGGCAATTTCTAGAATACGTTCAGACTCGGGGTCTAAACCTGACATTTCCATATCAACCCACACCAGGTTCTCGCTGGCAGGTGCTGACTTTGGGCCTAGGGTATTGGTTTTTTCGCTCATAACTATAATGATCTCATGACATTCACAATTGCTTTTCTAATTGCCTTTCTTGCAAGCTTTGGCCTGCGCCATTGGTTAGCCCAACGTCAAATGCGCTTTGTTGCTAAACATCGGGACAGTGTCCCAAGAGAGTTCGCCGAAAAGGTAACCTTAGCAGAACATCAAAAGGCAGCTGACTACACGATTGCTAAATTAAGGCTGGGTGTTTTGGAGAATGGTATCAGCGCCATTACTCTCGTTGCCTTCACCTTGCTAGGTGGTCTGCAGATTTTGAACATCTTCCTCTCGGAGTTATTTGGCGATGGGATTACCCAGCAAATCGCCCTTCTAGGATCCATTGCCATTATTTCTGGGATAGTGGACCTGCCTTTTTCTTGGTATAAGCAGTTCCATTTAGAGGAGCGCTTTGGGTTTAATCGTATGGGTAAAAAACTCTTCTTTATCGACATGATTAAAGGTCTTTGCGTCGGCGCGGCAATTGGCATTCCATTGTTATGGGTCATACTCAGCTTGATGGCCCAAGCAGGCGACCTCTGGTGGCTTTGGGCATGGGTGGTACTCACCCTGTTCAGCCTCTTGATGCAGTGGATTTTTCCTAGCTTCATCGCACCTCTATTTAACAAATTCCATCCCCTCCCAGAGGGTGCCTTAAAGACCCAAATAGAAGCACTCTTGACCCGCTGTGATTTTGCTAGCCAGGGATTATTTGTGATGGACGGTAGTAAGCGTAGCGCTCATGGCAATGCGTTCTTTGCTGGTATGGGTAAAGCCAAACGCATTGTGTTCTTTGACACACTGATTGAAAAATTAAATCCAGGCGAAGTCGAGGCAGTTTTAGCACACGAACTTGGGCACTTTAAGTGCAAACACATTCGCAAACGTTTATTAGTATCCTTTGCGTTGAGTTTTGGTATGTTCGCCTTATTGGGTTGGATAAGTACTCAGGTTTGGTTTTATACCGACCTAGGTGTGATGCCTAATCTGAATGGCTACAACGGTGGCCTAGCACTTGCACTCTTTATGCTGGTATCGCCAGTCTTTAGCTTTTTCTTTACGCCTTTGGCAAGCATCGCTTCCCGTAAGCACGAATACGAAGCAGATGGATTTGCGGCAACTAAATCTTCTGCTAAGGACCTAATCTCAGCACTAGTTAAGCTATATCAAGATAACGCTTCCACCCTTACGCCTGATCCGATCTATACCGCGTTTTATAGTTCGCATCCACCTGCACCACTACGTATTGCTAATCTTCAACGTCAAAGTTAGAGACTAATGGAGCAATTTCACGCGCTACTAACTGCCTCCTATGGAAGGCATTATTTAGCGCAGCGTTTAGTGAAGGATGTCCAAGAAAATGAATCTCCTGATGGCCCACTGATTCAGGTAAGCACTCCAGCCAAACAACATATCGGTGCTGTAGGTGATCGCATGTTCCTTGAGATGACTTCAGCAGATCAAGCGCGCATTATTCGTATCGAGCCTAGAGAAAATCTTCTCTATCGATCGGACGCCTTTAAGAGCAAATTGATCGCCTCTAATGTCGATCAAATATTGGTGGTACTGGCAACACAACCAGCTTTTTCACCCGATCTCTTGGGAAGAGCGGTGGTTGCTGCTGAAACCAATCAAATTGGTTTGCATATCCTACTCAATAAATGTGATCTGCCAGATAACTTAGCTCAGGCCCGCAAAATCATTGAGCCTTATGCCCGCATGGGCTATCCAGTGAGCGAAGTTTCTGCAAAATTTGATCCTGCCTCTATTGAGGCTCTGCGCCCTGCCCTCCAAGGAAAAGTTTCAGTATTTGTTGGGCAGTCCGGCATGGGTAAATCCAGTCTACTTAATGCCTGGGTACCGAATGCAGCTGCCATCACGCAAGAGTATTCGGTACGACTGGACACTGGTAAGCACACCACCACGGCCTGCCGTTACTTCGAACTACCCCAGGCATGGGGAAGGGATTCCAATGGCAAAATCGGGGCTCTAATTGACTCACCAGGCTTTCAGGAATTTGGTTTAGCCCACATGTCAGTCAGTGAACTAGAGCACGCCTTTAGGGAGTTCAAGGAACTCATTGGTAAATGCCGCTTTCATAATTGTGCTCATGAATCTGAACCCGATTGCGCAGTACGAGATGCCGTAGATAGAAATGAAATAGCGCCAGAAAGACTGGCGTTATTTAGACAATTGCGCTCTGATTCAAAAACAGCAGATACGCAAATTCAAGGAATTAGCCAAGCCAAAGAGAGATGGTCAGCATTAGCAATAAAGCCATCCAAGCGATAACCAAGCGCCATACCAAACCAATCGCGGAACGCATTGTGCGTTCGGTTGGCTCAAGACCCACTTCATAAGCGATGGGCTCACCTGCTTCAGCCATCCGTAAAGCCTCATCACTATCAGGTTCACTCAAAGGCTCGCCTAAACGTACACCAAGTGCGCCGCTACCAGCAGCCAGAATCACCGCAGATAATGAATCACTCCACTTGCCAGTCAGATAACGCCAGGCATAAACCGCGCCCTCAAAGTTACCTACGATGGCAAAACCCATCGCAGTGATGCGAGAAGGAATCCAATCCAATACGTAGAAGAAATGTCGAGCTGCTTCACTTAAATTGAAGTCGCCTCTTTCTGACCAACGCTGCGAAGCGGTGTCGGCCAAGCGATAAAGCACTACACCTGCTGGACCCATCGGCATCATGAACCAAAACAACACGCCAAAGACATGGTGATGAGAACCAATAATCGCACGCTCCAGCGCCAATGAAATCACCTCAGTCTCACTCAGATTGGATACATCCAATTCAGGGCCGTACCACTCAGCCAATGCTAGGCGAGCCGCGGGTAAATCATGATTCTCAATAGCTTCATGAACAGAAGTAAAGGAGTGGCTGAACTGACGAAAACCAAAAAATAAATAGGCAATGGTGACATTCCAAATGAAGCCCAAAATTGGATAAGTCAACATGCAAGCAACATAAACCACGAATACAAAAAAGGTTGGCAGAATGAAAGCTACTAAGCAGGCCATGCGGGCACCTACAGGACTCGCGCCATCTTCAGTCTTGCCACCAAATTCGGCAGCGACCCAATCCAACCAACGTGCGCCAATTCGGTGGATCCAATGCTTAGCCGATACCGGACGATATTGTTCAGCAATCAGGGCGAAGAGAATAGAAAAGAAAGTCATACTTTTAATAAATGATAAAGGTTACGTAACATTCCTGCAGTTGCTCCCCAAATAAAGCGGTCTTCATAGGGTATTGCATAAAAACGACGGCTACCTTGCTCGCTCTGCCAAACCCGAACTTGATGATTTGCTGGGTCCATCAAAAAACTCAAGGGCACTTCAAATATATCCGCTACCTCAAACTCATCTAAGACATATTCTGCCTGAGGTTTTACCAAACCGATAATTGGGGTGACGCTATAACCTGAAACCGTTAAATACTCAGGTAAATGGCCAATAATCTCAACCTGCTCACGCTCTAGACCAATTTCTTCTTCGCTTTCGCGTAAAGCCGTCTCATTGGGACCGTCATCTTCGGGATCCATGCGACCGCCCGGAAAACTAATTTGCCCACCATGATCCCGCAAGTGCGTAGTTCTCTGAGTCAATAAAACTGATAAGCCATCTGGTTTAAGTAACAAAGGAATCAAAACGGCTGCGCGAGTCACCTTACCGGCAGCCTGACGCTTTGCGATGATGTCAGCGGCAATCACATGTCGGTTCTCATCTGTAATCTCGGTCTGCCAAGCTGGTGGTGACATCAGGCGCTCTTTTAGCTGATGTGGATCGAGCAATCCATCCAATACCTTTTGCTGACCTGTGCAAACTGATTCAATGGGCACAGCCTGAGCATCAAAACCCGCAGGGGCTGCAACATTGATTGCGTCTTCTTCAGGTTTGGATATCTTTGACATGATCTTATTTTAGGGCAACAAAAAAGGCGACCAAGGCCGCCTTTTTTACCTCAAGCCGATAATTTATTCAGCGGCTGGAGTTGGAGCAGCTGCTGCTTTACGAGCAGGAAGCTTTTCTTTAATGCGTGCAGACTTACCAGAACGATCGCGCAAGTAGTACAACTTCGCACGACGTACATCACCGCGACGCTTCACTTCAATGCTAGCGATTAATGGTGAGTAAGTTTGGAATGTACGCTCTACACCTTCGCCAGATGAAATCTTGCGAACGATAAAGCTGGAATTGAGTCCACGATTGCGCTTAGCAATCACAACACCCTCAAAGGCCTGAGTACGTTTACGTGTACCTTCAACTACGTTCACGCCAACGACTACTGTATCGCCAGGAGCAAAACTTGGAAGAGTTCTGTTAGCGCTTAAGCGAGCAATTTCTTCTTGCTCAATTTTTTCAATCAAATTCATTTTCAATCCTTAAACATCTTGTCAGCGTTTAATCCCGAGATATAAATCAACGGACCAGACAGAGGATGTAGTTAAATCAATTTCACTAAAC
>CAIMOW010000098.1 GCA_903843235.1 uncultured beta proteobacterium
GTGACTTAGGAGGCATTGGGCATTTGGGCTTTAATAAATAAAACCAAAGTAACTGCAATCAATGCAACCGAGGCGTACTGAATAGGCTGGTTTAATTCTAGATCCATAGTTTGGGTTAAAAGCGCATAAATAGTTACAACTCCACCAATGGCAATAATTCGGGGCCAAATTGTATTTGGGAGTAATCGATCATCCTGAACGAATTGAGAAAGCTTTGCACCCAGCATCCCACACCAGAGGCCAACGCCAGCCCCCGCCAAAACATCGGTGAGCCAGTGCGCTCCAATTGCAATACGCGAAATCCCAACCAATGATGCAAGGATAAAGAGCCATAGCAGCAGGTCACGTTTGCTTTTGGCAGAAGCGAAGTAAAGGGCGCCAGCAATAGCAAAAGCAGTAAGGGTATGACCTGAAGGAAATGCATTGGAGAGCAAGAGTTCTCCGACACGGTGAAAGCTACCTTCAGACAAAACACCTGCAGGTCTTGGTAAATCAAAAAAGGGTTTAAGAACAGAGCTGGCAATAGCTGAAATGGCTCCGGCAAAAATACCGGCCGTCAATAATCGTGGCGCCAGTAAAAGCAAGGGGAAGGCAATTGCAAATACCCCCCAGCCATTACCTAAATAAGTGAGGAAGGCCCAAATAGCGTCTGGAACTGCTTGGGTAAAGTTGTTGATGGGCAAGAAGCTACTGGTTTGCAGGTCGCTTAAGTAAATGACGCACGCCAAGACTATTGGCAAAAGTGGAAGAAGCCATACCCCTAGCGAGAGGTTCTTTTCTCTCATGCTAACTAGCGATTCTTTGCCTGATCGGCACCCTGAATTTGAATCGAAACCTTCTCAAGGACTTGGCTAACTGTGATGGCTTGCATGCAAACGTTATCGTGGCACGGTGTTTTGCGATGATTAGCGGCACTCACGCAAGGTGAGCAGGCTAGGTTTGCAGTAATTGCAATCGAATTACCAATAGAGCCATAAAGAGCCGGAGTTTCAGGACCAAAGAGTACAACAGTCCTGAGTGGGGTTACGGCTGAGAAGTGTCCAGGCCCAGAGTCGTTGGTAACCATGACATCTGACAATGTATAGAGCGGGGGTAATTCAGCAAAGCTCACTTGACCTGCAAAGTTGATTGCATTTTTAACATTGGCAACTGCGCGCACTTTTTCGACATACTCAAATTCAGCGGGGGAGCCTGTAATCAAAATGAGATCGCTTGGATACTTCTGATGAGTACTAATAATAAGTTCAGAAAAGCGCTGCTGCGACCAACGACGTTGCGGCAATAAATCACTCGCATTAGGATTGATCAGAATAAGACGCTCTTTACCTTGGGTAAATAAAATACCTGCTTCACTAGCCAATTTCTCAATTCGTTGACGGACGTTACCCAATACTACTGGATCAATCACTGCTTGCTCTAGTTTAACTTCAGCATCGGAGATATGAATCTTGCTAAAAGGAATTTCGATCTTGTTTGCGAATGCTGCGTGAATCAAAGAGAGAAAGTTCTTCGTAATATGAATATGCGGGTTGTAGTGAACTTTGCGAGTGAGCATCGCACCGCGCCATAAGCCTTCACCGTGAAAGATGTGATATCCCACGCGGCGTCGGGCGCCACAAAGACCGGTCAACAAAGCGGTAAAGCGTGAGAATAGCTCTAGATCAATGACAGTATCGATGCGATGACGGCGGGCGCCAATTAAAAAAAGTAGAGTATCTTTAATCAAACCACCTAAGCTAGAAGAATCAATCGTAAAAACATTCTCAGGCTTGACTGTGTTCAATAGGGTTAAGCTGGCACGATTACTTTTGAAGATTAGGAAAAATAACTCTGCGCCACGGGCTTGAGCATTTCGCATTGCCGGGTCAACGAGGATTGCACTCCCCATTTCTGATAATTCAATAAAGAGGAGCTTGCGTGGGGTTTCTGCTTCCCGAGAGAAGATGTTCTTGATACCATCCACTAAAGCGACAAGCGGAGTTGCTACAGCGCAAAGCGGAACACCGACCCAATGATCGATGGCGCGCATGGTGTTGACACTAATACTCATAGTTTCACTTTAAATATTATTTTCGTTTTAATAAAAAGTACGCACCTGGAAGTACGCA
>CAIMOW010000099.1 GCA_903843235.1 uncultured beta proteobacterium
AGTGGATATCAACATTAGTGAATCTATCACTATCCCGCTTAAGCCCACTACACCAATGTCTTGAAAAGTGAGCCTAAAACCATAAAGCACGATGCCCAAACGCAATACTTTTTGCTTTGAAAAATTGATTCCTGATCCGCATGAGGAAATCAGGAACTTATATATCGGCATATTACCGATTGCAATCCCTATTAGAATGGCCAGAGTAAGAATGCTCAAACCATTTTTACCCAATGTGGGATATCTACTAGACATTTCAATAGCAACCAATGCGACCACAGTAGCAAATAAAATGCCTGGAATATTCTTTAAATAGTTCATTTTTATAATAATTGGACTATTTAAACTTGTAGCTCACTAAAATATTCATATTGATTTGTATTGAGAGTTGAAATTCGCCATTCAATGGGGTCATCCTGAATTCCCAGAGCCACCCTTCGAATCACCAATACAGGAGAATTAGGTTTAATGTCGAGCCACTCTGCATGCTGCTTGCTAGCCAGGCTAGCACGCAAGCGCTCACTACTACGCACTACAGTTTGACCATACTTCATCTGATAAAGCTGATAAATGCTGCCTTCACGATTTATAAACTCGGCCCGAGTGAGATTCTTAAAGCGTTTTTTATCTAGCGTGATTTGGTCAATCATCACGCAGCGCTCTTCTAGATAAAGGCAATTTACTAGACGCCACACTTGAGCGCCTTCTTTAATATCTAGCTTACCAGCCTCTTCCTTGGTAGCCATTGCCGTATTCAAGGACACTAATTCAACCCTTGGATTAGCTTTCTTATCGGCATCATGTTTTACGACGTGAAAAAAGTAATACAGCAATCTCTTTAGATCATGCTCGGCAACATAGGTGCCCCTGCCTTGACGGCGAACCACAATACCCTCTGCGACAAGCTCATCTACCGCTTTGCGTAGTGTGCCTATAGAGACGTCTAATTCTTTTGATAAATCCTTTTCGGCTGGCAAAGCCTGCCCCATAGGATAACGACCCCTGACCAGATCTTCGGTGATCTTTTGCTTTACTTCCTCATAAGCGGTCAGGGATTTCATGCTTTTTAACTTATGCAGATTCGTATAAACGGGTTAATACGAACTCACGGTGGCCAAGAATCTCAGAAGCAGTCATTTCGCCATCTGCTGTGTGCAAAAGACACTCTAACAACTTATCACCAGCCTGATCCATATTCTCTTCGCGACGTAAGATGCCTGATACGTCAACGTCGATATGCTCACCCATAGTGCGAACAGTCTTCGGATTTGCGCAGATCTTAATGACCGGGAGAATTGCATTACCGATTACGTTACCCTGGCCTGTTGGAAAGAGGTGGGCAGCAAAACCAGCAGCAGCACATAGAGTTACCATCTCGGCAGCAGCAGAAGAAGAGTCCATAAAGTGCAAACCAGGAATCTTCGGCTCTTCACCTTTATCCAGGACGCCATCTACAATACATTTCTTACCGATTTTCTGAATATTGCCCAAAGCTTTTTCTTCAATCGTGGTCAAACCGCCCGCAATATTGCCTTTAGTAGGTTGGGAGTCAGATAGGTCGCTTGTTTTATGACGCTCAATGACATCTTGATAGCGATCAAACATTTCGCGGAACTTCTTCTTCACTTCTGGAGTCCGGCATCGGGCTTCTACTAAATGCTCGCCACCAGTTAACTCGGTGGTTTCACCGAAAACCAAAGTTGAGCCAATCTCATAAAGTTTGTCGAATGCATTGCCTACTGTTGGGTTTGCGCCGCAACCTGAGGTAGTGTCAGACTCACCACATTTGGTGGAGACCCACAATTCAGATAAAGGCGCCTTAACGCGTTGCTGCTTGGATGCGTGCTTCATCATCTTGTATGCAGCCTTGCTAGCAGACGCAATCGTTGCCGTATCGCCATTACCCTCAATCCAGAATCCTTCAACTGGCTTGCCTGACGCCTTAATGCCATCAACAACAATCTTGGTCCACTGTGGCTCAATGCCAATCACTACTACAGCTGCTACGTTTGGATTGGAGCCAGTTCCAATTAAGGTACGGAAATGCAGATCTAAGTCAGCACCAAACTGCAAACGGCCATATGAGTGAGGAATAGCCTGAGTTCCTTTGATGTTATTTGCCACAGCTTCGCATGCTGCATTGGACAAATCATCTAAAGGCAAAATTAATACGTGATTACGAATTCCCATGCGTCCATTTTCACGGCGGTAACCCATGAAGCTCGCGTCTTTCAAATTAATCATCTTGTTTTCTTTCTAAATGAATGGGTGAATAAGAGTCTGGATTACCAGCGCTTCGTTTTTACGTTTTGAACGTGGAGGTGCTCGCCCTTTTTGATGGGGGCTACAACCTTGCCGATATCTACGCCATACTTCATCACCGTATCGCCTGATTTAAAATTATTTAATGAAATTTTGTGGCCGATAGGAATATCGCTCTCAGACTTCATATTGAGCGTTAAATCTCCATCCATTACCCAACCAATCAAATCATCTCCAGCTTTTACGCCTTCAACTACCACTACACCTACGCCATCTCCTGGCTCATGCACGACAAAATGGATCATTACTTTCTCCTCTTTAATCTTGTTTAACTTCTAGCTAACCCATGACTGGCGGATACCAGTCTGAATTTCTTCCACCACTACTTCAGAAATATTCACACCGTCTTTAAACCCATCTGCACGTTGCTTGAAACGCCGTTGACCTGGCAAACGTGTTCCTACATCAGCCGCCAGAGTCTTAAGGAAATCATGCATTTTGTTGGCAAAGACTTGGCTTCCTGCCAAACCTGGATCGATTGTTAATAGAAGCTGTCCAATACGAGGGCGATTGCCTTTGGCATCAAAGAATGAATCAGCCTCATAGGAGAATCTGCTACCCGATAAACCTACAACGAGAAGTTCAACAATGAGGGCAAGCAATGCGCCCTTATCACCACCCAATGGAACCATCAAGCCCTTCAAGCCTTCCTGGGGATCTGTTGTAGGCTTGCCATCAGTCGTTAAGGCCCACCCCTC
>CAIMOW010000100.1 GCA_903843235.1 uncultured beta proteobacterium
GAATATAGCATGCAGGACTCGCCAATGAAGCCAAATAATGCCACTCCAGAACGGATTGATGACAAGCAATTTCATCAGTTGGGGGCTAATTTGCTGCACTCAATCGAGGTGGCTTTAGAAGCTGCCGACGACGAATTAGACCTGGATCTAGATGTGGAGCGTCAAGGCGGTAATGTTATTAATATTCGCTTCCGCGATCGCAGCGTCATCGTAGTGAACACGCAAACACCATTGCATGAGATTTGGGTGGCAGCTAAGTCTGGGGGCTACCACTATCGCTGGTCGGGAAACCTAGTTGCCCCATTATGGTTAGACACCAAAACGGGACGCGAGCTATTGAGTGACTTATCTGAGTTTGCTAGTGCTCAGGCAGGTAAATCAGTCAAGATTGATTTGCTAAAGTAATTCCTCAATGCACATTAAGCTGCGCCCGTGGCTTTTAGAGTTTCCAGCACGGTTGCATCAGCTACGCTCTTGATCTGTGCTTTGCCGATTTTTTCTAGAAGGACATAGCGGATGGTTCCGCCCTCAGTCTTTTTATCTACTTGCATGAGTTCCATGTAACGCTCTGCACCAAATTTAGGCGGCTCAATTGGAAGGCTCATCGATTGAATAATCTTTGTTAAGCGATCGACTTCCGCTTGGGTGATGTGGCCAAGTCGGCAAGATAGGTTTGCACCCAATACCATTCCGCAACCCACCGCTTCACCGTGCAACCATTCCCCATAACCCATACCGGCTTCGATGGCGTGACCAAAGGTGTGGCCAAAGTTGAGGGTAGCGCGAATACCACCCTCTCGTTCATCTGCAGAAACTACGGCAGACTTAATTTCGCAAGAACGCAATACTGCGTGAGCCATTGCTTCTGTATCGCAAGCCAACAAGGCTTTGGAGTTAGTTTCAATCCAGTTTAAAAATTGGGCATCAGCAATTGCACCATGTTTAATGACTTCAGCCAGACCGGCAGAGAGCTCACGTGGAGGAAGTGTTTTTAAAGTATTTAAATCTGCGATGACAGCTTCTGGCTGATGAAAGGCGCCGATCATATTTTTACCAAGTGGATGATTAATGCCTGTTTTGCCGCCAACCGATGAATCGACTTGCGCTAATAACGTAGTGGGTACTTGAATGAAGCGAATACCGCGCATAAAGCTAGCGGCCGCAAAGCCAGTCATGTCACCAATGACACCGCCTCCCAGCGCAACTAACATCGTTTGACGATCAGCGCCATGGGTCAGCAGGGCATCAAATATCAGCTGTAGATTTTTCCAGTCTTTATAAGATTCGCCATCTGGCAAAACAATTCTTCTGACGGTCTTACCAAGTTTTTCTAGAGTTTTCGTGAGGCGCTCAGCATAGAGCGGCTCAACTGTTGTATTGGTAATGATATAAATTGAAGTAGCTTTCTCGCAGGCGCTAAAGAGTGCGGGCTGATCAATCAGGTCTGTACCAATATGGATTGGATAGCTTCTAATGCCGAGATCTACTTCAAGTGTTTTCATAAGAATTTCAGGAGGACAGTTCAAGCTGCATGATTAAAGTGTTGACCAATTGATTGACGCTGGGCTTACCAGTCTCAATCACATGGTCTGCGATTTCACGATAGAGGGGATCGCGAATAGCATATAAATCCTCTAGAATTTTTTTGGCATCACCATTTTTCAAGAGTGGCCGACCTTCGCCACCTTTGGTGCGATGCCAAAGTTCGATTGGGTTTGCGTGGAGATAAATGACAACCCCTCGCTCGCAAAGTGCTTTGCGATTTTCTGGAAGTAACACCGCGCCACCTCCAGTTGCTAAAATAATATCGTTCTCAGCGGTAATTTCATTGATCGCTTGCGCTTCACGTTTACGGAAACCTTCTTCACCTTCCATCTCAAAGATGACGGGAATCTTGACCCCGCAGCGATCTTCAATGACATGGTCTGCATCTAGAAAACGACGACCCAATTTTTTGGCGAGCACTTTTCCAACAGTCGACTTACCAGCGCCCATCAGGCCGATTAGAAAGATATTGTTAGATGAAGAGTTCACCTTTGGATTTTATCCATGTAAGCAGGGGGCCGACTCTGGGAGTGCCTGATGTTTTGTTTGGGGGTGTTGATATCAATTTAGAGTGAACACTTACTTCTAATTTACCCATTGTTTAATATAAATCATCCCAGTCTATCCCTATAGTATCGCGATATTGTGCAAATTCTTTTTTGAGCTATATCAGCTGATTTTGAGTTCGCTTAAATCCAAGCTGTGGATCATTTTTGAGGGATTCAAATGCTCAAAAGAGGGTAGCAATGAGTGCAATCGTAAAACCTACAAAGACCAGAAAAAGCCTGCAAGATTTTCTGAGTCCTGGGGGTTTTAGAGTTTTAGGAAAATAGCCCAAGCACCCTATAATTTGAGCTTATGGCTCTACCCCCAAAAGACAGGCCGCCGCTAAATCAGCGGTCGAATAGATTCCCAGATAGACGCCCGCGTCAATATGGAGTGAAGTCTGCCTCCAATGGGAAATCAGGTAGCAATCCATTAGTTAAGGCTTTGCTCATCATTGGCGTCGTGTTTGCATTGGTGTTTACTTTGCTGCTGGGCTATGCCTTTTTGATCGCCAAACCAAATCTACCCAAAATTTCTGCGCTAACGGACTACAACCCTAAGACGCCACTGCGGATTTATACGGCAGATAAGGTTCTGATCGGAGAGTTTGGC
>CAIMOW010000101.1 GCA_903843235.1 uncultured beta proteobacterium
CTTTCAAGTTATAAACCTATTGATGGAAGGGCTTGTGCTGATAACTATTGCTTAACTACCATGGTTTAGGATTTGACCTTCAAGCCCTGCTGCATATCTGCATAAGCCTCTGAAAGACCTCTCTCTAAAGAGGTTTGAGCATGCCATCCCAACTTCTCCAATCTGCTAGAGTTCATCCACTTTCTAGGGGCACCATCCGGCTTCGAGGGATCAAAACCAATCTTGCCCTTATATCCTACTGCAGCACAAACTGCATAGGCTAACTCTGCAATAGTGACATCAGAACCAAAGCCTACATTAATATGGCTTTGCATAGGCTGCGTTTGGCTATCGTAAGTGTCTTTATCTAACTGCATCACAAATACCGATGCCGCCGCCATATCATCTACATACAAGAATTCCCGTTTCGGAGTTCCCGTTCCCCAGATCAACACCTCTGGGGCATTGCTAATTTTAGCTTCATGAAATCTTCTGATTAATGCTGGAATCACATGGCTGTTCTCAGGGTGGTAGTTATCTCCTGGACCATAAAGATTCGTTGGCATTACAGAGCGATAATCAATTCCGTGGCTTTGTCCATATTGGCGGTTATAGCTTTCGCACATCTTAATCCCAGCAATCTTGGCAATGGCATAAGGCTCATTGGTAGGCTCTAACTTACCAGTCAGGAGGGCATCTTCACTCATGGGTTGTGGAGCGAGCCTAGGATAAATACAGCTTGACCCTAAGAATAATAGTTTTTTAACGCCGCTCACAAAAGCCTGATGAATGACATTGTTTTGAACCATCAGATTGTCATAAATAAATTCGGCTGGGAAAGTATTATTCGCATAAATACCGCCAACTTTAGCAGCGGCCAGATAGACCTGAGCGGGCTTCTCTAGCTCAAAGAAAGTGGCTACTGCAGTTTGATTGGTTAAATCCAGTTCGGTATGAGTCTTAGTAATAATATTGCTATAGCCCTTGGCCCGCAAATTGCGCACAATGGCAGATCCAACCATGCCACGGTGACCAGCAACATAGATTTTTTGATTCAGGTCTGCACTCATATTTTCAATTATTTTTTATCTATTTATCTTGAGCATATATAGCTCATCAATTCTCTTTACCCACCGCTACAGAATAACCGTGTTTTTGCAAGAGAGAATGCTGTTTAGCCTGATCCAGGTCGTTGGCCACCATCTCCACGATCATTTGATCGAGGGTAATTTCTGGTACCCAGCCCAGTTTTTCTTTTGCTTTAGTAGGATCGCCCAAGAGCGTTTCTACTTCGGTAGGACGATAGTAGCGTGGATCAATTTGTACAATCACATCGCCTACTTTTAAGGCTGGAGCTTTATCACCCTCAATCGCAGCCACAATAGCTTTTTCATTTTCATCTTTGCCTTCAAACTTGAGAGTAATACCCAGTTGTTTGGCACTGCGGGTGATAAATTCGCGCACAGTGAATTGCACGCCAGTGGCAATCACAAAATCTTCGGGTTTGTCCTGCTGGAGCATAAGCCATTGCATGCGGACGTAATCTTTGGCATGACCCCAGTCACGCAGGGCATCGATATTGCCCATGAACAAGCATTTTTCTAGACCTTGAGCGATATTGGCTAGCCCTCTAGTGACCTTGCGGGTCACAAAGGTTTCCCCACGACGTTTAGATTCATGATTAAACAAAATACCGTTACAGGCATAGATGCCATAGGCCTCACGGTAGTTCACCGTAATCCAGTAGGCGTACATCTTGGCTACAGCATAGGGGCTTCTTGGGTAAAAGGGCGTCGTTTCCTTTTGCGGAATCTCTTGCACTAAACCATAGAGCTCAGAAGTCGAGGCTTGGTAAAAACGGGTTTTCTTCTCTAGACCCAAAATACGGATGGCCTCTAGCATGCGCAAGGGACCCATCGCATCCACGTCAGCGGTGTACTCAGGCGATTCAAAAGAAACCGCTACATGAGACTGGGCGCCTAAGTTATAGATCTCATCAGGCTGACATTCTTGAATGATTCGGACCAAGTTGCTGGTATCAGTCAAATCGCCATAGTGCAAAATTAAGTCAGGATGATTGATATGGGGGTCTTGATAAAGATGGTCAATCCGCTCAGTATTAAAAGAAGAGGCGCGACGCTTAATGCCATGAACAATATAACCCTTCTCTAATAAGAACTCAGCGAGGTAAGAGCCGTCTTGGCCAGTGATGCCCGTGATGAGGGCGATTTTTTGTTTGTTTGTCATTTTTCTCTGCTCTTTAATCTTGAATTTTGAATTTTGAATTTTGAATTTTTTTTAATTCTTTATCAGTCGCATGAATTAACTACGTCCGTAGGTATCTTCAAAGCGCACGATATCGTCTTCACCCAAATAACTACCTGATTGCACTTCAATAATCTCGAGCGGCGTTTTGCCAGGATTGGCCAGACGATGCGTTTGCCCCTGTGGAATATAAGTGCTTTGGTTCTCGGTGAGCAATAGCACTTTATCGCCATTAGTAATCTCAGCAGTGCCCTTGACTACGATCCAATGCTCTGCGCGGTGATGATGCATCTGCAGGGATAGGCTCGCTCCTGGTTTTACTTGGATGCGTTTGACCTTAAAGCGCTCGCCCTCATCCACGCTGTCATACCAACCCCAAGGACGAGAAACTTTACGATGCAGGTTCTTTTCTTCGCGCTGTTGCGCTTCTAGCTGACCCACAATATTTTTAACATCTTGGCTATTTTTTCTATCGGCTACTAACACTGCATCAGCAGTTTCCACAATGATGAGATTTTCAACGCCTACTGCACTGACTAAGCGACTGCTAGCATGCACCAAGGAGTTTTTAGAGTTTGTCAGCAATATATCACCACTAGTAACATTCCCCTCTTCATCCTGTTTGCCCACTTGCCAGACGGCATCCCAAGCACCGAGGTCATTCCACCCAGCGTCTAACTCCACCATCTTGATTGGATAATGCGATCCGGGGCATTTCTCAATCACAGCATAATCTATTGACTCACTGGGAATGGCATTAAATAACTCTTTACCTGGACGCACAAAAACTGCGTCACCAGAGTCGTCTTTTTGTTTAACCTGCCATGCTTTTTGGGTGGCATCCAAAATATCGGGGCGAAACTCTTTTAGGGCTGCAAGCCAGACACTGGCTTTAAGCACAAACATGCCGCCATTCCAAAAGTAGCCACCTTCTTCCAAATATTTTTTAGCGGTAGCTGCATCTGGCTTTTCTACAAAGCGCTCAACGATTGATTCACCATTACTACCCACTTGAGTATTCTGGACTTTTATATAGCCATAGCCGGTTTCAGGTGCGCTTGGAGTAATACCCAAAATCGCAATAGCACCATCATTAGCAATACCTACTGCTTGCTGTAACGCTTTAGTAAATGCTGGGCCATTTTTAATCGTTTGATCTGCTGGTGTGACTACCAAAATGGGGTCGCCGTTTGTGCCAACAGCATGCTCTTGAGCATACAGCGCTGCCAATGTTAGTGCTGGGGCAGTGTTTCTGCCAGACGGCTCAAGTAATAGAGTCGCTTCGAAGTTTTTTAATTCTCGCAACTGATCGAGCGCTAAAAAACGATGCTCTTCATTAGTGACAATCAGAGTGCTACCAATCTTGACTTGAGCGCTAGCAACAGAATGAATTCGCTCTATCGCCTGTTGAAAAAGAGTCTGTTGGGAGCCATCTCCTGATAACACCAAATACTGCTTGGGAAAGCCAGAGCGAGAAAGCGGCCAAAGCCGAGTTCCGGATCCGCCACATAGAATCACTGGCAATATTTGAGTCATCAATTTTTACTTACTCTCGATATTCTTTTGGCAAATTTGCCAAAAGAATATAATTAATGGGTAATTACAAGGCTTATATGACTTGCCATGATCATTCAAAAATTGAATAGAATAGTGATCAGTGCGATATCAGCCCCTAGTAGTATAAAAGCAAAGTAGGAATAACTCATCACTAGGCTTATTCAAAATAAATATATTAGAGGAATGTAAATGACTTCATTACCAAAAATTAATCTTCGCAATTCCGTTTCCGAGTGCTCTCAGTCTCTGCGCAAAGAAAACATAGGTAAGTTCCAGAACTACAGCATCAAAGACTGCATTGCCTCCATTGCTGCATCTAAAATTAAATAATTCCTAACTCCTATAACTTTTAAGGCTCGTTAGGTGGTTTTTGCCTAAAGAGCCCTATTTTCTATATAAACTACTTAACGGGGCGATTGGGGTAGTTTTTCCCAGTCATATTGCTATAAATAGCCCCAGCCAGAACGAGTAAAACTGAATCGACCGTAACCGGAAATAGGGCATAGCGGTAATGCACCACATTCCCCAATACCGCAATCAAAGCAACCGCTGCCGCCGGGGGATGCAAGCAACGCAACGCAAACATCCCAAGAATTGAAGCCGCTGCCGCTATGGGCATCGCCAACAAGGGCTCACTAATGAACTTAGCGGCGGTTATCCCAATCAGCGCCGATAGGGTATTGCCTGCTATAACAGCCCATGGCTGAGCCATTGGGCTTCCAGGTAAAGCGAAAACCAATAGGGCGCTCGCCCCCAAGGATGCCATCAGCCATTCATCAATACCACTCAACTCACCAAGCTGTTTAGCGATAGTGAGTACTAACATCAAACCAACGAATGCACCACAACTTGAGCGCAAGCGCTCAGTCCAAGTGACCACTGGTTGATCGCCCCCAAGATAAAAGGAGTAGCGTTTAATGTGTGGTGACCCATAACTTGCAAGTCGCCGTCCATATGAAATCAAGCATTTATAAATCCGCCTTCCGCCATAATCTGCAAGTAATTTACGCATAAGCTTCAAGTTTCCACTGGTTTTGGAGTAACTTCATTCAAAAATACTATAACACGTTGATTTTAAAGAAATATTTAATTCATTAAATCGCCACCGATAAGATCTAGCGGCCCAAAAGTTACGAAAAGCATACCTTTTGCGCACTAGAAGTTAATTGAGCCCACATAGTAGCTTTATTAAGCCGTAATGTTATAATTGATACAAAATAAGTTTCACTTAAAACATACACACTACACTCTATGCGCGCACATGCTGAAATTCCCCAAACGATTGATCGTGGTGCCTTAGCCAAAATGATCATGCAACTCATGGATCACTGGGATTTACCCACCGAGGATCAGCTCGCATTGCTAGGTTTGGCATCTAGTAACCGAGCTGCGCTTGGTCGCTACCGACAAGGCGATCCCATTAGCCAAAACGTAGACCAGTACGCACGTGTAGGTCATTTGCTCGGGATTCATAAAAATCTACGACTTTTATTCCCGCGCAATAAAGACTTTCTATATGGCTGGATGAGAACCAAGAACAAGGCTTTTGAAAATCGAACTCCAGTTGAAGTTGTTAGAGAGCTTGGGTTTATGGGCTTGCTCATGGTGCGGTCTTACTTAGATAGAGCTAGAGGCGTCTGATGGACAGTTTATTTAATGGTTTAACTCTAGTTGATACCCATCAAGACTTAGCTCGAAACATCATCTCTCTCATCAATAGTGAAAACCTATTCGATGATTTGAGTGATTCACCAAAAGACTGGGAGACGGCACAAATGGTCGAGCTTGACCACAAACCATCTCCCTTTGAATCTCCTGTTCCCGTCATACACCGTCCATTTGAGGATGCTCTTTGGGATAACGTCATTGAATACCCTTTTAAGCATTGGATGCGTAGTCGTTATTCAGACGGCTCTTTTGGGGTTTGGTATGGCGCAGACTCATTAGAGACCAGCATTTATGAATCAGCCCACCACTGGTATGCTGGCCTTCTAAGCGATGCCGGCTTTACTCAGCCTGGAGCGTATGTTGAGAGAAGAGCTTACTGGGTTAGGTGCGATGCAGCCCTTATTAATCTAAAGCAAAAGGTTCTGTCTCACCCCCAATTAATGGATCTAAATGACTATAGCTATACACAAAGTGTTGGAGCCAGATTGCATCATGAGGGTCATCCTGGCTTGACGACCAGATCCACCAGAAACCTCAGTGGAGATACTTTTGCAATCTTAAAAGCGCAGGTACTTACGACCCCAAGACATGCAGCGCATTACTCTTATGAAGTAACCGAGGAGTCGATTGTGGTCAAGTTAGATGGAAAATCTCTTCTTTTAAAAATTCAACACTTGGGAAAAGGGTAATTCCTAGGTTCGCTGGCACACTTTTAAGAGGGCAGGCTGTAAATTCCTCTTGGTGGGCAATTCGTCAACTTGAAGGTTATGGGGTCAAAACTTGAAGGTTATGGGGTCAAAATTGCAAGTTATGCGTAATCCCACATTTAAAGTAGTATTTAGCCGTATGTATCATCTTTTATTTCTTTAATCGAAATTTAAGTATTAGTTGCTTTTAGCTATCGAGCCAATACAAAAATATGATTATTCGACAGCGCTGTTTTGTTCATAATAACCCTGTGGTGAGTGGTTTTTTCTCATATTAAGGAATACTCGCCCTATCCAAAATAATCATTTTTAGGAGTCATTCATGGCTAAAAC
>CAIMOW010000102.1 GCA_903843235.1 uncultured beta proteobacterium
GCCATTTTCTCCGTTGCTTTTATTTCGGGTATTTTGTTCTGGGGTGCATTTAATACAGGATTGGAAGCAACCAATACTTTGGCTTTCTGTACTACCTGTCATGAAATGCGTGACAACGTGTATCAAGAGTACAAAGAAACCATTCACTATAGCAATCGTAGTGGCGTTCGTGCTGTGTGTTCTGACTGCCATGTGCCAAAAGACTGGACTCATAAGATGATCCGCAAGTCTAAGGCTGTATTTGAGGTCTGGGGCAAGATCACAGGTTCTATTGACACTAAAGAGAAATTCGAAGCTAAGCGGATGGAATTGGCTGGTCACGAATGGGCTCGCATGAAGGCTAATAACTCACGTGAATGCCGTAATTGCCATGATTTTGATGCGATGAGCCCAGAATTGCAGAAACAGACGCCTTATAAGAAGCATATGAAGGCGAAAGAGGCTGGCAAGACCTGTATTGATTGCCATAAAGGAATTGCGCACCAATTGCCGAAAGAGTATGAAGAGTCAGATGAGGATTAAGCGCAATTAAGCGTTTGACAGCCTGTTAAGGCTCTTGGACAATGGCTGGGATGGTTCAATCCCGGCCATTTTCTATTTATGACAGCCTATTTATCAGATTCCTCTAATTTGTCTTTGAATCCATCCTTACTCCGTGCCAATGCATTAACTTGCGTTCGGGGTGAGCGCACCCTTTTTAAGGGTTTGGATCTACAAGTTTCTGCAGGTGAATGGCTACATCTTCGTGGTGAGAATGGGATTGGCAAAACCAGCCTGTTGCGCCTCTTGGCGGGTTTGACCAAACCTGCGGTAGGCGAGATTTTTTGGAATGACCAATCCATTTCTGCCGATGCTACTGAATACCATCGTAATCTCCTTTTTTTAGGTCACCGCGATTCTCTCAAGGAGGATCTCACTGCGCTTGAGAATCTTTCCATTGCCACGGCATTGGATGGTGTTGCCATTTCTGAAGAAGAAATCTTGCTGGCATTACATCGCTTTGGTTTGCGAGGGCGAGAAGATCTTCCCGTCAATTGTTTATCAGCTGGCCAAAAGCGTAGGGTGCTTCTGGCCAGATTGCTGTTACGCCAGGCAAAATTGTGGATTTTGGATGAGCCCTTTAACGCTTTAGATGTGCGTGCCGTTGAGATGCTCTCTGAACTGATCTTGGAGCATATTACTTCTGGCGGGATGGCCATCATGACTAGCCATCAAGAGATTCCGATCCCTAACGGTCGGGTGGTGCAGCTATGAGTGCATTTTTAGCGGTCATTCGTCGTGACTTGCTCTTGGTAATGCGCCGTAAGAGCGAAGTGCTTACTATCTTATTCTTCTTTGTGATTGTGACCAGCCTCTTTCCACTGGGAATTGGGGCGGATACGGCGCTCCTACGTAAGATTGCCCCAGGGGTGATTTGGGTAACCGCCTTGTTATCCACCATGCTGGGTCTACAGCGCCTTTTTGCCACTGATTTTGCCGATGGCACCCTGGAACAAATGGCGCTTTCGCCAACGCCATTAGCTCTACTCGTGGGAGGTAAAATTGCGGCACACTGGTTGGTTTGCGGTTTGCCATTGGTTTTATTGGCGCCAGTTATCGGTATTCAGTTTGATCTGGATGCCAGTACATTAGGAACTGTTATTTTGACGCTATTAATAGGTACACCGATTTTGTCTTTGATTGGAGCGATTGGCGCTGCATTGACTCTGGGTGTGCGTGGTGGTGGCGTCTTATTAAGTCTTTTAGTTCTACCTCTGTACATTCCGGTGCTCATTTTTGGCGCTGGTGCTGTCTATGCGCAAAGTGTTGGACTTGATGTGGGTGGACATTATTCGTTATTAGCCGCTTTGCTTGTCTTAGCTTTATTTTTTGCTCCCTGGGCAACCACCGCTGCAGTAAGGATTGCAATCGAATGAGTACTGTTATTGATAGTCGTTCTGGCCGCACTAACCAATTAGTCAATTGGTTTAAGTTTTCCAGTCCCGCCACTTTTTATCCCTTGGCCGGGAAACTCATTCCATTCTTTTGGGCGCTCGCAATCATTTTTGGCATTGCTGGTTTATGGATTAGCTTCTTCGTTGCACCAGTAGACGCAGTGCAAGGTCAAGGCTACAGAATTATTTTTGTACACGTACCAGCTTCATGGATGTCGATGTTTATCTACATCATGATGGCGATTTGGGCTGGCTTAGGTCTGGTCTTCAATACGCGCCTCTCCGCCATGATGGCTCAGGCTTTAGCACCAACAGGTGCCTTAATGGCTTTTATATCCTTATGGACTGGTGCTTTCTGGGGCAAGCCCATGTGGGGCGCTTGGTGGGTCTGGGATGCCCGTCTCACTTCTGAATTAATCCTCTTATTTTTATACCTTGGTTTTATGGCCCTTCAAGCTTCAATTGATGATCCACGTCGCGCAGATAAAGCAGGCGCAATCTTGGCTTTAGTTGGTGTAGTCAATGTTCCAATCATTTACTTCTCGGTGAAGTGGTGGAATACCTTGCATCAAGGTGCATCGGTTTCTATTAACAAATCACCTTCAATGGCGCACACCATGTTGTGGGGAATGCTCTTAGTGGCTTTGTGCTTTTGGATGTATTCGATTGCCATTGCGTTGATGCGAGTGCGAACGATTATTTTGGAACGCGAGTCTCACTCTGATTGGGTGAGAACTTTGGAAGGGGTGAAGTAATCATGTGGAATTCACCAGCGGAATTTTTTGCTATGGGCGGTTACGCCTTATATGTATGGAGTAGCTTTGGAGTCTGCGCCTTGATTATGGTGCTTGAGCCCATTGCTATTAATGCGCGTCGTAAAAAGATTGTGCAAAGATTGCAGCGCGAGATTCGTGCTGAGAAATTCGATAAAGAAGGAATGAAGTGAAACCAAGACATAAACGGGCGCTGATTATTGTTGGGGCCTTAGCGACGCTAGCCATTGCTGCAGTTCTCATTCTAAATGCGCTAAATAGTAATATTGCCCTCTACGTCACTCCCAGTGAAGTTGCTGCTGGTAAAGCTCCCAAAGGTCAAACATTCCGTATTGGTGGCATGGTAAAAGACGGCTCTTTAAAGCGTGATGAATTGGTAGTCCACTTCACCATTACCGATCTAGTTAAAGAGATCTCAGTTTCGTATAAAGGCATTCTTCCTGATTTGTTTAAAGAGGGTAAGGGTGCAGTAGTTCAGGGCAAGCTTGATACTGACGGACAGTTTATTGCTAGTGAGGTCCTTGCTAAGCACGATGAGAATTACATGCCGCCAGAGGCAAAGCATGCTTTAGAGCAAGCGCAGAAAAACGGAGCCAAATAATGGAATACTCAATGATTCCCGAGGTCGGGCATTTTGCATTAATCCTAGCGCTTGGGGTTTCGATTGTTCAGGGTGTATTACCTTTGATTGGCGCCCAACAAGGTCGTCGTGAATGGCTGGTATTGGCTAGACCTGCAACCCAGATTTCTTTTGTGCTTTTGGCGATTTCATTTGGTATCTTGGCTTGGTGCTTTTATGTAAATGATTTTTCTGTGCTGTATGTAGCAGAGCATTCCAACTCACAACTACCGACTGTTTATCGCTTAGGTGCTGTTTGGGGTGGTCATGAAGGTTCTTTACTGTTATGGATCTTCTTATTAACAGGATGGGCCTTTGCGGTCGCACAACTCTCTAAAACATTGGATGAGTTCATGGTGGCCCGCGTGCTGGGCGTGTTGGGTCTAGTAGCAACAGGACTCTTACTCTTTGTATTAGCTACTTCAAATCCTTTTGAGCGTTTATTGCCTGCCGCTCAAGACGGCCGTTCTTTAAATCCACTATTGCAAGATCCGGGTTTAGTGTTTCATCCGCCAATGCTCTATATGGGCTATGTTGGTTTCTCGGTAGCCTTTGCTTTTGCGATCGCCTCTTTGTTATCTGGCAAGCTCGATGCCGCATGGGCGCGTTGGTCACGTCCATGGACAACCACAGCGTGGATCTTCTTAACGCTTGGTATTGCGCTCGGTTCTTGGTGGGCTTACTACGAGTTGGGTTGGGGTGGTTGGTGGTTCTGGGATCCGGTTGAGAATGCCTCCTTCATGCCTTGGTTGATTGGAACTGCTTTGTTGCATTCCTTGGCGGTTACTGAGAAGCGCGGTGGCTTTAAAAACTGGACAGTACTCTTGGCGATTATTGCTTTTTCAATGTCCTTGCTGGGAACCTTCTTAGTACGTTCTGGTGTTTTGACATCAGTGCATGCCTTTGCTACCGACCCACGTCGCGGTATCTTTATTTTGATTCTGCTTTCTTTGGTAGTGGGCTCATCCTTGTTCCTGTACGCCTTAAGAGCCCCAAAGAGCACATTGGGCGGCGCCTTCTCTTTGATGTCACGCGAAACATTAATGCTCTTGGGTAACGTTTTCTTGGTAGTGGCTGCAGGCTCTGTGCTCCTAGGAACCTTATATCCATTGCTGATTGATGCTTTGAATCTTGGCAAGATCTCCGTAGGCCCTCCTTACTTTAATGCGGTCTTTGTACCGATCATGGTTCCCGTTCTGTTCTTGTTGGCGATTGGTCCGTGGGCCAATTGGAAGAGCACCAATCTCAATGCATTGCTTAAGCGCTTATGGTTAGCAGCAGTCGTTGCAGTAGTTGCAGCCATTTTGATTCCACGCATGATGGGTGAATTCACGATCTTGA
>CAIMOW010000103.1 GCA_903843235.1 uncultured beta proteobacterium
GTTAAATTTGAACGCATGCTCGAGCTCTTCCAGAGTTTTCTGGTCGCACTCAATGTTCATGCAAACGTAGTGGGCTTTAGCAAGCTTGTCGATCATGTAAGCCATCTGACGACGACCCCAATCTTCAATACGATGAACTTTACCGCCCGCAGCTGCTAATGTGGCTTTGTAACGATCGATCATCGCTGGAACTTGCTCGCTTTGGTCCGGATGGACGATAAAGACGATTTCATAATGACGCATCAAACACTCCTTAAGGATTAAGTCACCTGGGCGTCTTGCTAACTTCCGATGGTTTTTAAAGTTAGCGCCAGTGTGACAAGGTAGTAACAAATTGTAGGTAAAACTTACAACACTTTTAAATGCTTACCGAATTTCAGGTAAGTCCGCTATTCTAGCAAAAAAATCCTGCCAAGTCAGGGGTTTACCAACCAAGTTTGCCTGTTTTGCCGCATTTAAAGCCAACTGGAGTGCAATTCGTGCCCTAGGCGCAGAAATACTACCTGCAGCCATGCATCCAGATAGATCTTTTTCCGGAGTATCCGAATCGGTAATACCAGATCCAGTGCGGCTGGTTCTAATGAGTGCAATTCCTTTGGATGCGACCTCAACCAGCGGGGTTTTCCAGGCCTCATGAAGCCCACCCATGCCGGTTCCAGCCAAAACAAGGCCACTTATACCGCTACCGCCCCAATGAGCAATTGTCTCAGCGCGAGCACCAGCATGACTCATCAAAATCTCTACCCAAGGCCATTCACCTTCTTGAGGGATTGGCAAATCTTCGCTCCAAACTGCCTCAACAGCTTTAACACCAAACAACCAAGAGGGATTGATTAAGCCAATTGGGCTCGCAGGAGAATCCATTAAAGGCGCATTTAAGGCGGTACTATGGCGCTTAGCAAGATCTTTGGCCATGCAAACTTTGCCGGAAAAAACTGCATATACACCGCCCGGGCAATTTTCCAGAGGGGTAGAGGCCCAGCGAATAGCCCCCAAGAGATTATTTGGGCCATCAGCCCCAGGAGCATTGCTGGGTAACATGGCGCCCGTCAGAACCACCCTCTTACCTAATTTCTCTGCAGCCTTGCCACAAGTTGCCTGAAGAAAAAGCCCTGTCTCCTCAATCGTGTCTGTACCGTGGGTGATCACAATGCCCTGCACCGCTATATCGTCCAAGGAAGCCTTAATGGAATTGCCAATCTGGGTTAGTAGTGACTCACTAAGATTGCGGCTATCAATGTTAGCGAGTTGCACTGAAACCAGTTTTAGCTCACTTGGAATAACTGCCTGAACCTGCTTTAGCAAGTCCTCAACACCCACCTGACCAGCCCGATATTGAAGGGGGTTGTTATCTGGCTCACTAGCAATGCCAGCAATGGTGCCTCCCACCCCTAGAACCAAAATATGAGGTGCTTGTGTTGCTTTTAAGTCGATTGAGCTCATAAGCCATTATCTACCGCCAGAAAAGTTCTTCAAATCCCAAAAAAGCTGTATACAATCCCAGTATGGACATAAATACAGTCGATTTTATAGAGGAGCTGGCTGCCCTCCCAAAACTCACCGCCCGTCAAAGTGAGATTTTGGATTTAATTACCAACGCCATTGGCAATAGTGGTCTACCCCCCACTCGTGCAGAAATTGCCACTCAACTTGGATTTGCATCTGCCAATGCTGCTGAAGAGCATCTTCGCGCATTAGCCAAAAAAGGATACATCGAACTTACGCCAGGAACCTCGCGCGGGATTCGCATTCCACAACGCTTTAATCAATCTCACAATCCAAATAAATACCGTCAGATGTCTTTGCCTTCTGGCGCTCTTCAACAACTCACACTTCCACTCATTGGTAGAGTTGCTGCTGGCTCACCAATCATGGCAGTTGAGCATATCGAAAAACATGTCCCGATTGATCCAAGCTTATTTAGTAAGGGTGCAGATTACCTATTAAAAGTAGTTGGCATGAGTATGCGCGATGCTGGGATTTTGGATGGTGATTATCTAGCGGTTAAAAAAACAACTGAAGTGCGCAATGGTGACATCGTTGTTGCTCGCCTAGATGATGAAGTTACAGTCAAGCGCTGGAATCAAAAGAAAACTCCAAATGGCTTGGTGATCGAATTGCAAGCTGAAAATCCTGATTTCAAAAATATTCTTGTTGATGGCAGGCAAACTAACTTTGCAGTTGAAGGTCAGGCAGTAGGCCTTATCAGGGCTGAAGGCTTGTAAGCAAGCA
>CAIMOW010000104.1 GCA_903843235.1 uncultured beta proteobacterium
TACAACATAGTAACTGTGGACAAAATAGAAACTGCTTAAATCAGGAATGCCAGCCCAAAGTGGGTGCTTAGCATCTTGGCGAACTTGATTCCAGCCCATATGCGGGACTTTATAAGCAGAGCCATCCGGCTGTTTTTTTCCTACTAACTCAAAGCGACGAACTTCCCCGGGAATCAAGCCTAAACATTCAGTCCAGTTACTGCTTTCGCTAGCCCTTACCTCGGCACTACGATCACAGAGCATTTGCTCGCCCACGCAAACTCCTAAAAGCGGTTTGTTTTTGGCTGCCTCTAAAAGCGCCTCAAGCAAACCAGATTCTTCTAAGTGCTTCATGCAATCTGGCATTGCGCCTTGTCCGGGCAAAACGACACGATCGGCAGTAGCAATTTCTTCAGGCTGATGCGCGATCAGAATATTGTCATCAGGCGCTACATGATGAAAAGCTTGATATACGGAACGGAGATTCCCCATTCCGTAATCAACGATGGCAATGGTTTGCGCCAACTTTTAACCTATCTCTATTATTTTCTACTGGGCAACTAGAAGGGTTCTAGATTACAGGCTGCCTTTAGTTGAGGGAACAACACCAGAAGCGCGTGGATCTAAAGTCAAAGCCATGCGCAAAGCACGACCAAAGGCTTTAAATACAGTCTCAATCTGATGGTGGGCATTAATGCCACGCAAATTGTCAATGTGCAGAGTCACCCCAGCGTGATTCACAAACCCGCGGAAGAACTCAATGCTGAGATCAACATCAAAATCACCCACCCGCGCCCGCGTAAATGGCACATTAAATTCCAAGCCAGGGCGACCAGAAAAGTCGATCACAACCCGTGACAAAGTTTCATCCAGAGCGACATAGGAGTGGCCATAGCGGGTAATACCAGCTTTGTCGCCTACCGCCTTAGCAAAAGCCTGACCCAAGGTAATGCCTACATCCTCAACGGTATGGTGATCATCAATATGGGTATCACCATTGGCGATGACTTTTAAGTCAATCATGCCGTGACGTGCGATCTGGTCCAGCATATGGTCGAGAAAAGGAACGCCGGTGGCCAATTCAGCCTTACCAGTGCCATCTAAATTGATAGCAATTTGAATTTTGGTTTCCGAAGTATTTCGGGTAACGTCGGCTTGCCGCATGCTTCGTTGCGCCGCGAGGCGAAGTGTTGATTGAAGCCTCATAATATCATTGCTAGTACCAATGTAAGTACTGGATTTAATTCATTTTCCTGCTGTTTTTTTGACTTGAGTACCCCCATGAGCCGCTTTTGGAGCCCCGTTGTTCAGACCCTAACCCCTTATGTCCCTGGGGAGCAACCGCAAATGCAGCGGCTGGTAAAGCTCAATACCAACGAGAGCCCCTATGGGCCATCGCCTAGGGCGCTCGCCGCAATTAATCAGCAAACCAACAATGATCTGCGTCTATACCCAGATCCAGAAAGTGCCACCCTTAAGCAAGCCATAGCTAATTTGCATGGACTAGACCCTAAACAAGTGTTTATAGGGAATGGTTCGGACGAAGTCTTAGCCCATGTATTCCTGGGTTTACTCAAGCAAAAAGATGCCGTCTTGTTTCCGGATATTACCTATAGCTTCTACCCAGTCTATTGCAAGCTTTTCGGGATTGAATACAAAACTATCCCCCTAGGATCAGAATTTGAGATTCAGACTACTAACTATCAAGCGCCCAATGGCGGCATTATTTTTCCCAATCCCAACGCCCCTACTGGCAGAGCAATTCCTAGAAAAGATATTGAAGTGCTGTTGGCTAAAAATAAAGATTCTGTCCTGGTGATTGATGAAGCCTATGTCGATTACGGCACCGAATCTTGCATTCCAATGCTCCGCGGCAAAGACTGCCCAGAAAATTTACTAGTCGTTCATACCCTCTCCAAATCGCGTGCACTTGCAGGCTTACGGGTGGGTTTTGCAGTAGGTCACCCAGCCTTGATTGAAGGCTTAGAACGCGTCAAAAATAGTTTCAACTCTTATCCACTCGGACGTCTTGCACAAGCTGGAGCCGTTGCAGCCATCGAAGATCAAAAGCACCTAGAAGAAACTTCAGCCAAGGTCATGCAAACGCGCGCGCGCCTTGTCAAAGAACTGAATGCATTGGGTTTTGACACGCTGCCTTCAACAGCCAACTTTATCTTTACTCGACATCCAAAACACGCCGGCGCAAAACTGTATCAAGCATTGCGTGATCGCGGCATCATTGTGCGGCACTTTAAATCACCGCGTATTGAAGAGTTTTTGCGAATCACAATTGGTACAGACGAGCAAAGCAATGAATTAGTCACCACCATAAAAGAAATTTTAGCGAGCGCTTAGTGACTTCGGGTCTTATTTTTTCAGGCGCATCTCGGCCGCACGTGCGTGAGCTTGTAATCCCTCGCCATGAGCGAGCGTACTAGCCACTGCACCCAATGTTTGAGCACCAGCTTCGCTCACTTCAATCATGCTGGAGCGTTTGATGAAATCATAAACACCCAGCGGCGAAGAGAAGCGTGCAGTACGTGCAGTTGGGAGGACGTGATTTGGGCCAGCACAATAATCCCCGAGTGCTTCGCTTGTGTAGTTGCCCATAAAGATGGCGCCCGCATGATGAATCAACTCCGCCCATTTGCGTGGCTCTGCAGCACATATCTCTAAATGCTCCGCAGCAATCGCATTGGCTATCTCGCAAGCCTCAACCATATCTTTCACCTGTATTAACAAGGCGCGATTCGTTAAAGATGTTTCAATCACCTTCTTTCTCGGCATTTCAGGAAGTAATTTGTTGATACTGACTTGAACTTGCTCGATGAAGCTCTCATCGGGGCAAAGCAAAATAGATTGGGCCAACTCATCGTGCTCAGCCTGTGAGAACAGATCCATTGCAATCCAATCGGGATTGCTTGCGCCATCACACAAGACCAAAATCTCTGAAGGGCCAGCGATCATATCGATGCCCACAATACCAAACACTCTGCGCTTGGCTGCTGCTACATAGGCATTTCCTGGCCCAACAATTTTGTCGACTGGCGGAATGGTTTTGGTTCCATAGGCTAGAGCCGCAACTGCTTGAGCGCCGCCAATAGTGAACACACGATCAACCCCAGACAAATAAGCAGCAGCCAGTACTAAAGGATTGCGCGCTCCATCAGGCGTAGGCACCACCATGATGACTTCACCAACACCGGCAACCTTCGCTGGAATCGCATTCATCAACACCGAAGAGGGATATGCAGCTTTGCCGCCTGGTACATAAATTCCAACGCGGTCGAGCGCTGTTACTTTTTGACCCAAGCGCGTGCCGTCAGCCTCTTCGTATTCCCAAGAGTGACAACCTGCTTCAATCTTTTGCTTCTCGTGATAGGCGTGTACTCTTTGCGCAGCAATATCTAAGGCATTTTTTTGTTCAACTGATAAACCTTGATAGGCATACTCTAGCTCTTTGCGAGCAATTTCCAGGTCTGCAACGCTAGTAATATTTAAACGATCGAATTGCTTTGTAAATGCAAGGACAGCCTCATCACCTCTAGCTTTGACTTCTGCCAAGATTTTGACAACTACTGCATCAATAGCCTCATCGTCAGCCATGGGTAAAGAAAGGCTGGATAAAAGCGTTTCTTTAAATTGCACGTCTTTGCTATTTAGGCGCTTAACTTTAATTTCTACGGAAGACATTTGATGAGTCGTCTTATTCTTTACTTCAACTGCTCAAAGAATGGCTGCAGTTGTGCGCGCTTACGTTTATACGAAGCTTGATTCACAACCAAACGTGCACTGATATCGGCAATCGGCTCAACTTCCACCAAACCATTGGCGCACAATGTATTGCCAGTAGAAACTAAATCGACAATCGCATCGGCTAAACCAACTAAAGGTGCCAGCTCCATCGAGCCATACAGATGAATCGTATCGATATGCACACCTTTATTCGCAAAGTGTTCGCGTGCGCAGTTCACATATTTAGTGGCAACTTTTAGGCGAGAACCTTGCTGAACTGCGGCAGCATAGTCAAAGCCCTCGCGGACGGCTACCGACATACGGCACTTGGCGATATTTAAGTCAAATGGCACATAAAGACCATCGGTGCCTTTTTCCATCAATACATCTAAACCAGCGACCCCAAAGTCGGCGCCACCAAACTGAACATAGGTTGGCACATCGGAGGCCCGAACAATGATGAGACGAACATCTGGATTTGAGGTCTCAATAATGAGTTTGCGCGACTTCTCTGGATCTTCGAGCGGACGAATACCGACCTTAGATAAGATCTCAGCAGTTTCCTCGAAAATTCGCCCCTTCGAGAGGGCTAGCGTCAATTTCATAGGCTAATTATCTACTAGGCTTACTTTACCCGCTGAATGTTAGCCCCCAAGAGCGTCAACTTTTGCTCCATACGGTCATAACCGCGATCCAAGTGATAAATCCGATCGACTTGGGTTTCCCCCTGAGCAGCCAATCCTGCAATCACCAAACTGGCTGACGCCCTGAGATCTGTTGCCATTACCACTGCCCCAGAAAGCTTTTCCACGCCCTGGGCAATGGCGGTATTGCCCTCAATTGCAATATCAGCACCCAAGCGATTTAACTCCTGGACATGCATAAAACGATTTTCAAAGATGGTTTCAGTAATCGTGGAACTGCCGTTAGCAACCGCGTTCACAGCCATGAGCTGAGCCTGCATATCGGTTGGGAACGCTGGGTATTCAGAAGTTCTAAAGCTCACTGCCTTAGGACGAGTCTCCATGGATGCCTTAATCCAATCTGGCCCTACTTCCATTTTCAAGCCGGCCTCTTTTAGCTTCACGATGACCGCATCCAAAGTATCGGGACGACACTGCTTTACCAGCACTTCTCCACCAGCCGCAGCTACAGCACATAAGAAAGTCCCAGCTTCAATGCGGTCTGGAATCACGGAGTGCTCAGCGCTATGTAACTTTTCTACACCCTCAATAACCAAACGGTCGCTACCAATACCAGAAATCTTGGCGCCCATTTTGACCAATAAGTCTGCCAAGTCACCAACCTCTGGCTCTCGTGCAGCATTTTCCAAAATAGTAGTGCCGGTTGCTAAGGTAGCAGCCATCAATAGATTCTCTGTCCCTGTCACAGTAATCATGTCGGTCAGAATTGAGGCACCCTGTAATCTATCTGAAGGAGACTTTGTCTCAGCTTGAATGTAGCCACTCTTAATCTTGATCGTGGCACCCATGGCTTTTAAACCTTTAATGTGCTGATCTACTGGTCGCGCACCAATCGCACAACCTCCAGGTAAGGACACTTTTGCGCTATGCATTCTGGCGAGCAATGGTCCCAAAACCAAGATAGAGGCGCGCATAGTTTTTACCATCTCATAGGTCGCTTCAGAGCTCTTAATATTTGCGGCATTTAAAACTAAATGACTACGGTCTCCCGTATCCGGAAAGCTCGCCGTAACGCCAATTTCTTGTAGAAGCTTGAGCATAGTGCGCACATCCTGCAAATCAGGCACATTGCGCAACACAATAGGTTGATCAGTTAGTAAGCAAGCACACAGAATCGGTAAGGCAGCATTTTTGGCACCAGCAATGAGCACCTCACCCCTTAAGGGTGTGCCGCCCACCATTCGTAATTTATCCATGAATCAAGTCCAATGTTTATGTGGCTGAGTTTTGTGCAAACTCTTCAGGGGTAAAAGCTTTAATCGATAGGGCATGTACCTCGGCCTTCATGCGATCCCCCATGGCGCCGTACACCAATTGGTGACGTTGCACTAAACGCTTACCTTCAAACTCAGGACTCACAATCGTGGCAAAAAAATGTTGCCCATCACCCTCCACTTGAATATGGGTGCAAGTAATGCCTTGCTTGATATAGCCCTCAATTTGTTCGGGGGTTGGCAACATCTGGATCTCCTGGAAAATCTATTCAATACAAATTGGTTATTAATGTCTTAGCTTGTAGCCGGTTTGCAGCATGCGCAATGCAACCGCAGAGATCAGCACAAAGAAACACAGAACGATCGCTAAGCTATTCCACGGGGAAATATCAGATACTCCAAAGAATCCATAGCGAAAGCCATCAATCATATAAAAGAATGGATTGAAGTGGGATACCATTTGCCAAGCTGGTGGCAAAGAATGAATGGAATAAAAAACGCCCGATAACATCGTGGCAGGCATGATGAGGAAGTTCTGAAAGGCAGCTAGCTGATCATATTTATCAGCCCAGATTCCGGCAATCAAACCTAGACTACCCAAGATGGCAGCGCCTAGAAATGCAAAGGTCAAAATCCACAGCGGATATTCAAGGGCTGGCGGCGAAATCCAGGCAGTAATTAAAAATACTCCTAGACCCACAACTACACCACGAAAGACTGCTGCCAAGATATAAGCTGCATAAAACTCAAAATGGCTTAATGGTGCCAACAAAACAAAGACTAAGTTGCCGGTCACTTTTGATTGAATCAATGAAGAAGAGGTATTTGCAAAGGCGTTTTGCAACAAACTCATCATCACCAAACCAGGGATTAAGAATGCTGTATAGCTAAAACGGCCATACATCTCCCTACCCTCAAGTACATGGCCAAAAATCATTAAATACAAGACCGCAGTAAGCACTGGCGCTGCAACCGTCTGAAAACCCACCTTATAAAAACGCTTTACTTCTTTGCGTAACAAGGTTGGAAAGCCACTGCCGTATTGAAGTGGTGAATTCTTCATAAGGCATTCCCAGACATGATGTTGACAAATACATCCTCAAGATCGGTTTTGCCTTCGCCATCTTTTTTCACTGAACCATAACGACTCAATAAATTAGCAGTGGTATCTAAGGCAACAATTTTTCCTTGCTTAAGCATGGCAATGCGCTGACATAAGGCTTCAGCCTCTTCGAGATAGTGCGTGGTCAACACAATCGTATGGCCATCTTGATTGAGCCTGCTAATAAATTGCCAAAGGGATTGGCGCAGTTCTACGTCAACGCCAGCCGTTGGTTCATCCAAAATAATCACTGGCGGTCTATGCACTAGGGCTTGCGCAACCAAAACCCGACGCTTCATCCCTCCAGATAAAGAACGCATATTGCTATCGGCCTTGCTGGTGAGATCTAGATGAGCCATGATCTCGTCAATCCACGCATCGTTATTTTGAATCCCAAAATATCCGGACTGGAACTGTAAAGTTTCACGGACTGTAAAAAAGGGATCAAATACCAGCTCTTGCGGAACCACACCCAAGGAGCGACGAGCGTTACGAAAATGACTTTGCACATCAGCACCCATGATCGATGCATGACCTTTATCAGCAGTAACCAAGCCTGCCAAAATAGAAATTAAGGTTGTCTTACCAGCCCCATTTGGGCCAAGCAAACCAAAGAACTCGCCTTGCTGTATCTCTAGCGAAACTTCATCTAGAGCCTGAAGAGCGCCATAATTTTTAGATATTTGCTTAATGGAAATTGCTGCGGACATACTATACAAGACCCATCAATTCTGAGACGCCATATACGCCGGCCAACACTTTTAATTTTTCAGGGGCATGCACTATAGAAATTTGCTGACCTTTGACCAATAATGCTTTCTGCCAGGCTGCCAACACGGTTAATACAGTTGAATCAAAATCAATCAGCGATGAACAGTCAACTGTTTGTAATGAAGCCTCATTTAACAAGCCGTCCTTTTCCAACTGCACCGCATTTTCTTGAGTCACTTTGCTAGGCAGGAAAAAAGGCATCTCTTTGGAGTCTCTCAATTAGTTTGCAGGCTTAGCAGCGGCCAATTGCTTATTGCGCTCTTGAAGAAACTTCACGAGACCATCAATACCATTTTGGCTAATTTGGTTCGCAAACTGATTGCGATAGGCTTCAACCAACCAAACACCCATGATGTTCATGTCATAGACTCTCCAACCATTGGCTGTTTTCTCTAAACGGTAATCTAAGGGTACTGGATCGCCGCGACCAAGAACGACCGTTTTGACAACCACTTCCTGATCATCTGGCGCTGCACGTAAAGCTTTAAATTGCACTGTCTGATCACGCAGCTGACTCAAGGCACCAGAATAGGTGCGGATCAATAAACTCTTAAATTCGGAAACCAATTGAGCCTGCTGTTCTGGAGTGGCTTTTTTCCAATTAGGACCCATTGCCATCTCAGTAGTACGGCGCATGTCGGTATAAGGAACAATTTTCTTCTCAACCAAATCAACGATGCGCGGAATATTACCTTTTTGAATTTCAGGATCAGACTTAACGGATGTCATCACATCTGAAACCACGGTTTTAATCAAGCCATCTGGGGTTGACTGATCTGGGGCCTGAGCCAAAGCTGTGCCAACTATCAAAAATAAGCTGGAAACTACTAAAGCAAACCACTTTTGCATTGTTTTGTAGCTTTTCATATATCCCTAAAGACCAACTGTAATAAGGCCTAATTTTAGCCTCTTAACACCGGCTTCACTTACTCGTAAGCATTCATATAAGGCGGCATAGGAGGCTCTTCGTCTTCACGCCCCTCATTAATTTGATATTCACGACGCTGTATATAGGCATCCCGCATAAAGCTGTACTTATCAATTGCAGCACCATCAAGCAAGTCACCAGCCTCGTAATAGGTATTCCGAGCATTCACAACCCGCAAACCCGTAAGACTATTACGCAGCCCCACAGGGTTGATGTATTTGAAGAAATAATCAGTCTCCAAATCGGCAACCGTACCAAAGGTATCGCGCACAGAGCTCGGGCCAAAGAATGGCAAGACTACATAAGGCCCGGAAGGGACACCCCAAACCCCGAAAGTCTGACCCCAGTCCTCTTTATGCTTTTCTAGACCGCCTGGAGTAGCCATATCAATGAAGCCACCCAAACCAAAGGTGGTATTCACTACAACTCGCATCAAGTCATTAAATGCATAAGCAGGTTTACCCTGCAACAGATTGTTTAATGCGGTGTAAATATCGTTGTAGTTACTAAAGAAGTTATAGATGCCTTCGCGAACAAATTCAGGCAAAACAAATCGATAACCAGTCACTACCGGCTTTAAGAGATAGGCATCCAACCCTTCATTGAACTCAAAAATGGAGCGATTAAAAGACTCCCAAGGGTCATGAGGGGAAGGCTCAACGCCAGCTGGGATCGATGCACAGCCTACCAATACAGCGGCAAAGCCAATCACTAAAGCATGTTTCAGCCTTGCTACCAAAGCGATCATTTTGTCGCACTCTTGTCTTGGCCGCTATCAGCCGCCTTGTTATACAAGAATTGACTAATCAAGTTTTCTAGAACGATGGCCGATTGTGTTTGAGCAATTTTTTCACCGTTAGCCAACATATCATCCGAGCCACCAGCCTCCAAGCCAATATATTGTTCACCCAATAAACCAGACGTCAAAATCTTTGCGGATGAGTCTTTAGGAAACTTATAGCTCTCTTCGATAGTCATGACAACCGTCGCTTGATAGGTTTTGTCATCAAAAGAAATATTGGCAATTCGTCCCACTACAACGCCTGCACTTTTCACTGGTGCACGGGGTTTCAAGCCCCCAATGTTGTCAAAACGTGCAGAAATTTTATAAGTAGGCGCAAATGAAACTGCGTTCATATTGCCCACCTTTAGCGCAAGAAATAACGCGGCCAGCAAGCCAATGGCCACAAAAATTCCTACCCAGATATCTATTGCACTTTTTCTCATAAGGGCCCCAGTTTATTCTTTCTAATTTGAGAACATCATCGCGGTCAGCAAGAAATCTAATGCCAAGACCGATAAAGAAGAGATCACCACCGTACGGGTAGTTGCCTGCGATACACCCTCAGGCGTCGGCTTAGCCTCATAACCCTGATAAAGCGCTATAAAAGTGACTGCGACCCCAAAGACCAGGCTTTTAATTAAGCCATTGCCAATATCTGAAAAGAGATCTACACCACCCTGCATCTGGGACCAGAAGGCGCCAGAGTCAACACCAATCAAGGGAACGCCCACGAAATAGCCGCCCATCACACCGACCGCAGTAAAAATCGTTGCCAAAATCGGCATAGCAATAATGCCCGCCCATAGACGCGGTGCAATCACGCGGCTTAATGGGTCAACCGCCATCATCTCCATTGCGCTGAGTTGTTCACCCGCTTTCATCAGGCCAATCTCTGCTGTGAGGGATGTACCCGCACGCCCTGCAAATAACAAAGCGGTAATCACTGGGCCTAATTCACGGGTTAAGGAAAGTGCAACTAGCAACCCTAATGCCTGCTCAGAACCATAACGATTGAGCGTGTAATAGCCTTGCAATCCCAAAACAAAACCAACAAACAGACCTGAGATAGCAATGATCACAAAAGAGTGGTTGCCTACAAATAAGACTTGATCGGAAACTAAGCGCGGCCTTTTCAATAAAAAAGCAGAACGCCAAATCACTGCGCCAAACATACGCGCAGCATTACCTAAGCTCGTTAGATTACAACGGACATAAAAGCCAAGGTCACCCAAGAGATCTAATGCTTGATGCAGTATCGTCATTTGGTTGCCATCCCGAAATCTTCTGCCAAACTCTGCCCGGGATAGTGAAACGGCACGGGACCATCAGGTGCAGCGTCCAAGAACTGACGCACAAAGGGATCAGTTGAACGACTTAATTCTGCTGGAGCACCTTCTGCGCCGATGCGGCCATTAGCAATAAAGTAAACGTAGTCGGCAATCTCAAATGTCTCTTCAACATCATGCGTTACCAACAAACTAGTAGCACCAAGCGCATTATTTAAATCGCGGATCAATCTTGCCGTGATGCCTAAAGAAATAGGATCCAAGCCAGCAAAGGGCTCGTCATACATAATCAATGGTGGATCAAGGGCAATGGCGCGTGCCAGCGCAACGCGTCTTGCCATACCACCCGAAATTTGCGATGGCATTAAATCACGTGCGCCACGTAAACCCACTGCATTGAGTTTCATGAGTACTAAAGAGCGCAAGAGTTCTTCAGTCAAATCGGTATGCTCACGCAATGGAAACGCAACGTTCTCGAAAACGCTCAGGTCTGTAAATAAAGCGCCGAACTGAAACAACATCCCCATGCGACGACGCGCCAGCATTAATTGAGCAGAACTCATCTTGCCAATATCACGACCCTCAAAGAGAACTTCGCCTGACTGGGCAGTAAATTGACCTCCAATTAATCTGAGAATAGTGGTCTTGCCACAACCCGAACCACCCATGACCGCAACCACTTGACCGCGTCGGAACTCCATGCTGAGCCCAGACAAAATTTGTCTTTCGCCAGGCGCATAAGAAAAGTTGACGTCCTTAATAGAGACGACAACTTCGTCTTGAGCTTGTCCTACCGCTTTGCGATGTGCACTCAAAGAATGGGGCTGGCTACTGTTCATATCCCCAATATTATCGGGGAAGAACAGATGACCCCATCAAATACTCATCAACTGCTTGAGCGCACTGACGACCTTCACGAATCGCCCAAACCACCAAAGATTGTCCTCGACGCATATCACCCGCAGCAAACACCTTAGCAACGTTCGTTTGATAGGCTTTTTGACCCTCTACAGTTGCTTTTGCGTTACCACGAGCGTCTTTTTCAACGCCAAAAGCATTGAGCACTTGTTGTGCTGGAGATACAAAGCCCATTGCCAAGAAGACTAAATCAGCCTTGATTTCGAATTCTGAATTTGGCATTTCTGTCATCTTGCCGTCTTTCCACTCCAAGCGAACGCAGATGAGTTTCTCCAGTTTGCCGTTTTTACCTTCAAAACGCTTGGTCGCGACCGACCAATCACGATCACAACCTTCATCATGAGATGAGGAAGTGCGCAATTTCGTTGGCCAATAAGGCCATACCAATGGCTTATTTTCTTCTTCTGGCGGTTGTGGCATTAGCTCAAATTGAGTGACTTTTGCTGCGCCATGGCGATTTGATGTGCCGACGCAGTCAGACCCAGTATCACCACCACCAATCACGACCACACTCTTACCTGCCGCAGAAATGTCATTCTTAAAGTCACCA
>CAIMOW010000105.1 GCA_903843235.1 uncultured beta proteobacterium
AGTGACGATTGATGCCCACAAACTGCTCATCCAGCTCAATGTAAGTGATGAAGAAATTGCTAAGCGTCGCGCAACCTGGGTTCAACCAAAGCCACGCTACACCCGTGGCTTGCTTGCCAAGTACGCGCGTCTGGCTAGTACAGCCAGCAAAGGCGCGGTAACGGATTTAAATTTAGACTAAACATCTGAATCAACATTACAACCGAAAACAAAAAGCCCCTAGAAAACTCTGAACTGACCCATAAAAGTTGGACAGTTTAATTAGGTTACCAGAAGGGATTGAGTTCGGTATTGCACCGGACTCAATCCCTTTAGTTTTTGTTTGATCCGGTCATGGTTGTAGTAGTCGATGTATTCCTTTAGCCCTGCTTTAAATGACTGCACGCTCTCAAACTTCTCCTGGTAGAAGAACTCGGTCTTCATCATCCCAAACCAGTTTTCCATCACGGCGTTATCTAAGCAATTACCTTTTCTAGACATGCTTTGAGTAATGCCCTTTTGCTTAAGCATCTGTTGGTAGGGTGCGATTCGATAATGCCAACCCTGGTCTGAGTGCAGCATGGGCTTGTCTTGTGGTTTGAGTTTCTTAAAAGCCTTTTGAAGCATTTGCATCACCATGCTCATTTGGGGGCGGTCTGAGATCTCATAAGAGATGATCTCTTGGTTATAGAGATCTAATACGGGTGAGAGATACACCTTGTGACCCAAGACATTAAACTGCGTGACATCGGTTACCACCATAATTCAATTGATTAAAGGCTGACCACATGAAAGCAGAAATCAAAGGGAACATGCTTTACATTGAGGTCGAAATCAAAACGGAAAATTTCTATTACGAGCTTGGTGTTCATGGTGAAAACGGCAAGCTATTAGGTTATGGGTTCTTTGCACTCAATAACCTAGAGAGAATGCAGAGCTTAGGCAATATTGAGCGGCTTAACCTGGTTGTAAACAACTCAATCCATTAGGAAGAGATTGAAAATCCATGATTGTGGCCATAATGCAACATCAATATATGCCGTCATCGGCAATTTGCACCAACTCTTCAAGAAGAAAATCTGCCTGTGCCTCGCGCGCGTGCGCGTATCTGTCCGAAAATGAAGTGTTTTCTGATAACCACAGGAGAACAGAGGTTCTATTAAGGCTTGATTAACTCAGAGGAAGCTTGAAATGAAAACTACTTATCACCACTTTATAGACGCTTATGGTGTTCGGCATGACTATGTCAAAATATTTAAGGCTAACGGTAGCATTACTATTGGCGAAACTATTCCATTAGCTAGCTATTTAGCTAGCAAACAAGGTCTTCACCCAATGCTCTAGGGTTGTATTATTCACGCTTTTGGAGTGCCAACAGTAATGATGTTGGGGTAAATATCTAGACTAAATAAGTCATTACTGGTCTATAAATATAAAAATTAGAACCAATTGACCCTAAGGAGAAATGATGACCACAAAGAAACCAACTAATGAAAAAACTTCAAAAACAGTCGCATCTATAGCGAGTAAGTTATTAAGAGACCCAAAGACGTCTCCAGATGTTAAGAAGGTTGCTGCTTCTGCTTTGACTCAGGCTCCAAATAAGAAATCTACAAAAGGTAAGAAATGAATCAAAATGCCTTAAGAAGGGGAGTTTATAAAGTTATTAATCCTAATGGCATGGAAAATGATGCAATAGTTGAGGATATTAATGGTGGAAATCGGATGCCGTTAGCTGAATCAATCTATCGTGAGCGTGGGTATAAGCCAGAGTTCGATGTCTTGCTAACGCAAAATCAACTAGAGGAAAATGCATCTATTTCAGAATTTGAAGATGCGCAGAAAGCTTTTAATGAAGCGCACGCTCCGGTCTTAAAGAAGCAACAAGAGATTGCCAGTACTACAGCACATCATGGTAATCCAACGGATGAAGAGTTAGATTTGCTCGATAGGGCACGTTTACGACTTGAAGAAGCAAAACGTAACATGGATAGAATTGCTGGTGAGATTCGCTATGGTGTAAGAAAGTAAATTAGGTAGATTTAAAAGAAAGTTAAACCCGCTCTTGAGGGTTTTTGGGCTAATAGTAAAATGCAATCAGGTACGGTTTTGTGATGTTTAAGGGCAGCTATTCCCCGATTCTGCTTACATAGTGCTTACATTGGCTCCAATAAAGAAAAAGGCTTCCAAGTCAATTGACCTGAAAGCCTTTACTTATTTGGCTCCTCGACCTGGGCTCGAACCAGGGACCTACGGATTAACAGTCCGGCGCTCTACCAACTGAGCTATCGAGGAATAAGCCGATATTATAGCAAGATGAAAGCAACTCTTCCTACTTCAGTAAAGATCCCTAAAGTACTGACCATAGCTGGGTCTGATAGCGGCGGCGGGGCGGGGCTGCAGGCCGACCTTAAAGTCATTGCTGCTCTTGGTGGATATGGGATGTCCGTCATCACGGCCATCACGGCTCAGAACACTTTAGGGGTCACTCGCATCCAAGATGTGGACCTTAATGTGGTTGAGGCTCAGATCGATGCTGTGCTCGTAGATATTGAGGTTGATATCGTCAAAATTGGCATGTTGGCGAGTCCAGAAATCGTCTCAATGGTAGCAAGTAGTCTGCGTCGTCACGGTGTAAAAAGTATTGTCTTAGATCCTGTCTTAAGAGCAACATCCGGAGCTAGTTTGGGCGGTGACGATACAGCTCAAGCCATGATCACAGATTTATTCCCTATCGCAACATTAATCACGCCAAATCTAGACGAAGCGTCCTTGCTGTTGGGGCGTGAAGTTTCTGGTCCAGAGGATTTCAAACTAGCTGCGCAAGAATTGCTCGATATGGGTCCACAGGCAGTGTTAATTAAAGGTGGTCACCTAGATGCAAAGCACACGCAGTTGATTGACTTCTTAATGTGGAGAACTGTGGAGGACGGTCTTGAGGTGATTCAGTCAAAAGAATTCAAGCACTATCGAGTTCCCACAGAGAACACGCATGGTACTGGTTGTTCATTGGCTTCAGCCATTGCCACCTATTTAGCGGATGGTCATGACCTCAGTCACTCGGTTGGTAAAGCAATTTCTTATGTTGAAGCAGGTTTAGAGGCTGGGCGATTCTTGAGTATTGGTGAAGGCCCGGGGCCGCTGTGGCACATGTTCGAATTCTATCCAACCGCTCTACCTAAAGAGGAGGGCGGGTATTAAGTTCGCATGAGTTCTTGAAGTTTTTTGACTGCCACCTTAGGATCTTTGGCATTAGTAATGGCTCTAATCACTGCTACCGAGCCCACACCACTTTGCGCTACCGCATGAATACTGGTTTCATCTATGCCACCAATGGCAACAAGTGGGTAGTGACTTATGAGTTTGGCGTATTGATAGAGTCGACCTAGACCTTGCGGGGCTGTAGGCATCTGTTTGATAGGCGTTGGAAAGACCGCACCCATCGCAATATAGCTGGGGCAAAAACGATCTGCATAAACCATCTCTGCATATCCATGAGTGCTCAGACCCAATCGCATACCTGAAGAGCGAATGGCTTCTAAGTCAGCGGTCTGCATATCTTCTTGTCCGAGATGAACGCCGTAAGCACCGGCATTCATAGCTTCTTGCCAATAGTCATTAATGAATAACAAAGTCTTACTACCCTCAACGGCGGCAACAGATTGGGCAATCTGTTTTCTAATTTTTGATTTATCGTCAGATTTAAAGCGCAGCTGCACGGTTGGTATTTCAGCATCAACCATGCGCTTAATCCAATCGGAGTCTGGCATCACACCATAAAGCCCTAAACGTGTTGGGCACTCAGCAAAAGCCTTGGGGTTCATGTTGCGTGTCCAAGGGATTAAATCAAAATGTTCTGGTCTTCTAGGCCATTTAAAAGGATTAAAGCCACTATCTTGATGCACCATGCGTGACCATGCTTTGCCAAGAATATTGGCATCAGACTCAATAAAGCCCATTTGAATTGCAGCAAGGGCACCAGCCAATTCATAGTGGTCGCTGGCATGCTCGTTATCAATTTTTGGTGGTGGCGCAGCAAGCGTATAGACTGGAATCGCAATAGCCAAGTCAGCCGCACGATGTGCCTCAACAATTTGATCTGCTAGGTCGCGAACAAGACTCATATCTTTATATTAACCGCCCTAGTTAGGTTTGATGCCAAAACGGTGTACCAACTAAAGGGGTGCTAGCCTGTGCAGACTGTTGTGACTGTATGGCTCCTGATAAAAATGCCGAGCGACCAGCATCGACTGCCATAGCAAATGCTTTAGCCATCGATACAGGATCAACTGCCAAGGCAACAGCGGTATTGAGCAAAACGCCATCAAAGCCCCATTCCATAACGGTACAGGCATGGGATGGTAAGCCAAGCCCTGCATCCACTAGCAAGGGAACCTTGAGCCTCTCGCGTAATAACTTCATGGCATAAGGATTGAGCGGACCTTGGCCGGTACCAATAGGGGCGGCCCATGGCATCACAGCCTGGCAACCGACGTCCACTAAGCGTTGACACAAAATTAGATCTTCAGTGCAGTAAGGTAGGACTTTGAAGCCATCTTTAATCAAGGTCTCAGCTGTTTGCACTAGTCTTAATGTATCAGGCTGCAAGGTGTAGTCATCACCAATGAGCTCTAACTTTATCCAGTTAGTCTCAAAAACTTCACGAGCCATTTGGGCAGTAGTAATGACTTCTTGTGGGCTATGGCATCCAGCAGTATTCGGCAGTACAGGCACTGCCATTTTCTTGAGGAGATCCCAAAAACCGTTATGTGCCTCAGCAGTTTCGCTACCTTGACGACGCAAGCTGACCGTAATCATGGCGGGATCTGATTGCTTTACCGCGTTTTCCAAAATCTGTGGAGAGGGGTAACGTGAAGTGCCGAGCAATAAGCGGCTGTCAAAACGCTCCCCATAAAGAACTAAGGGGTCTACATTCGTAAAGTGTTTGGGTAATGGTGCAGTCATGATGATTTTTTACCCGCCCGTCACGGGTGTAATAATTTCAATGCGGTCATTCTCTTGCAAAATGTGTTCAGCATGTTGTGTTTTTGGAACGAAGTTCAGATTTACAGCAACCGCATAGGGTGGTTTGGCACTAATCAGTCCAAGCACATCACTCACTTTGCTTCCTAAGGGAAGTTGATGCTCTGTCTGATTCACGATTACGCGCATACACCTTCCTCTTGAGTGCCGAGTACTTTGTTCACGCGTAGGCCTAGATCCATAGCCGTCTTGCTATTGCCTTCTTCCAGAAGTTCAAGCGCGCAGTCCATTACTGCTGGTGAGATCATGAAACCATGGCGATATAAGCCATTGATCAACATCAATCCAGATTGACCTTGATGTTTGCTAAATTTAATTTCTGGGAGGTTGTCTTTTAGGGTGGGGCGACATTGCGTTGCCATTTCTAAAATGCGTGCTTCTGCAAATCCACTATGCACGGTATAGATCGCGCTAAGCAATTCCATGGCAGAACGCACGCTAACTTCTGAGAGATCATCAGATTCAATTTCAGTGGCCCCCACAACATAGATATGATTTTCTTTAGGGGCGATGTAAATCGGGTAGCGCGGATGAATCAAGCGAGTAGGGCGTTGTAGATTGACCTCGGGCGCATACAGGCGCACTACTTCTCCACGCACGCCGCGTAAGGGATTGTGACTTGAATCATGAGCTTGCCATGCCGCTTTGGCGCCAAGTCCGCGACAGTCAATTACCCAGTCGTAGTCATGATCAGCATGCAATTGCTCTGGTTCGGCCAATGTATTCCAGTGGCAATTGACCTTCAAAAGCTCGAGCTCGATGAGTAAGGCATCTAACAACTGGCGGTTATCAAGCTGCCCTTCATTGGGTAGATACAAACCCTGTGCAAAGCGATCTGCAACACTAGGCTCAATATCTCGTAAGGATTGGCTATCGAGTTTTTGTGGTGCAGCAAGTTGCTGGTTATTACGGCTATTTGTTTCGAGATGTGCAGTAAAGCGATCTGCATCACTGGCATCTTGGCGGTGCCATAAAATCAGCGTGCCATTTTGCTGAAAATATACTGGGGCTGATAAGTCACAGATGATGTCTTTCCAGCGAGGCAGGCTATGAATGCCCATGCGCACCACGTTATCTTCAGTGATGGCAGATTCAGCTAGTGGCGCGAGCATGGCCGCTGCAATTCGGGCGGGGGACAGATCGGCGCTTGAATCGCCTTTCTCAAAAAGATCCACCTGAGCGCCGCGCTTAGCAAGTGCAACAGCAAGCATCCGACCCATCAGGCCGGCGCCTACTATTGCATATTTACTATTAGCGAACTTGCTCATCAATGATGCTTACTGATAGATCTCGCTACCGCGTTTACGGAACTCTGCAGACATTTCTTCCATACCTTTAGTAGCATCTGTCACTTCTGTGATCGGAATCACTTTAGGGGATATTTTAGGATTGCCATCAGCATCTAAAGTGGCAGCATAGTCACGTACTTCTTGTGTGATTTTCATGGAGCAGAACTTAGGACCACACATCGAACAGAAGTGAGCAATCTTCGCACCTTCAGCCGGCAGGGTGGCATCGTGATATTCGCGGGCACGTTCTGGGTCAAGGCCTAGATTAAATTGATCTTCCCAGCGGAATTCAAAACGCGCTTTTGATAAAGCATTGTCACGAACTTGTGCACCTGGCAAACCTTTTGCAAGGTCAGAACCGTGAGCAGCAATTTTGTAAGTAATGATGCCCACGCGGACATCTTCTTTATCTGGCAAACCTAAATGCTCTTTTGGTGTGACATAGCACAGCATGGCCGTGCCATACCAGCCAATTTGCGCAGCACCAATCCCGCTCGTAATGTGGTCATAACCTGGAGCAATATCGGTGATCAATGGTCCAAGGGTGTAGAAAGGGGCTTCTAAGCAATGCTTTAATTCCTCAGTCATGTTTTCTTCAATGCGTTGCATTGGCACGTGACCTGGGCCCTCAATCATCACCTGAACATCATGCTCCCATGCTTTGGCAGTCAGTTCTCCAAGTGTATGGAGTTCGCCAAACTGCGCAGCATCATTAGAGTCTGCAATACAACCAGGGCGCAAGCCATCACCCAAGCTAAATGACACGTCATAGGCTTTCATAATCTCGCAGATCTCATCAAATCTCGTATAGAGGAAGTTTTCTTTGTGATGGGCTAAGCACCACTTAGCCATGATGGAGCCACCACGAGAAACGATGCCGGTGATGCGATCAGCGGTTAAAGGAACGTAGCGTAGCAATACGCCTGCGTGGATGGTGAAATAATCCACACCTTGCTCAGCTTGCTCTACTAAGGTATCGCGGAACATTTCCCAGGTGAGATCTTCTGCGATGCCGCCGGTTTTATCGAGCGCCTGATAAATAGGAACGGTACCAATGGGCACCGGTGAGTTCCGAATGATCCATTCCCGCGTTTCATGAATGTGTTTACCGGTGGAAAGATCCATGATGGTGTCAGCGCCCCAACGAATCGACCACACCATCTTTTCAACTTCTTCGTTAATTGAAGAAGTCACAGCAGAATTACCTAAATTACCGTTAATCTTCACGCGGAAATTACGGCCAATAATCATTGGCTCGAGTTCGGGGTGATTAATGTTGGCCGGAATAATGGCGCGACCAGCAGCAATTTCAGAGCGGACAAATTCACCGGTAACAGTTTCAGGTAAGTTGGCGCCATAGCTCTTGCCTGGATGTTGCTTAAGGAGTTGTTTGTATTCTGGATTTTTGCGTAACTGATCGATGCCCATGGATTCACGTAGTGCAACGTATTCCATTTCTGGTGTGATGATGCCTTTGCGAGCATAGTACATCTGACTGACGTTGCTGCCTGCTTTAGCTACTCTTGGCGCGCTAATGTGTGCAAAGCGTAGCGTTTGTGTCGCCTCATCTTGAGAGCGTGCAACACCATATTCAGAGCTTGGGCCGGCAAGCTGCTCTGTGTCATTGCGCTCTTTAATCCAAGCATCACGCAATCTTGGCAAACCTTTTTCCAAGTTAATCACAATTTCTGGGTCGCTATAAGGACCCGATGTGTCGTACACGGGGACAGGTGGGTTAGCCACCATTTGTTCTCCAATGCGAGTCGGCAATTGCTCAATCATGCGCAAGGGCGCTTTGATATCCGCACGTGAACCTTGTAAATAGGTTTTAGTCGATGCAGGGTAGGCGAATTTTTGACCGAAGTCGCGTTCTAAGCTTTTTAAGCTTGGAATCTCGTGTTTAGCGTTTTTTATTTCAGGCTTGCCTGTACTCATGTCCATCTCCTAGCGTTTTTAGATGGACGAAACCGGGTGTCGGTCTGATGTAACTCCCCACGCCAGCATTACCTGGATCGGGTTTTAGGGTCTTTCTCAGCGCCTCCAGCAAAGCTCAGCTTGGAGGGCACCCCTGTTTCATCCTTAGTTAGGATTTAACCACGAAATTGCCATCCTGAGGATGATCGGCATCAAAGAGCTGATTTAAGGCTATTTATGCTTTCGTAGTATGAAATCTGCCGTTACAAAGGCCGCATCGCTGGTAAATTCATCGGCCAAAATACGGGCTGCTGCCTCGGCGAGGGAAATCTCAATAAAACCACTCACTTCACCGTCATGATTGGTAGGGATGAAATTATCGGTAAGCTCAAGGTCATAAACATAGAGTTGCTCATCATGAAAGCCCCGACCTCCAATGGGTCTACGCATATGAATTCTGCCAACAGGTGCCATCTGGGCGGCAATGTGTGGGGGCACTCCAGCCTCTTCCCAAAGCTCTCTCCGCGCATTGACCAACGGCGTTTCATCTGCAGCAATGCCTCCAGAGGCTAAGTTATCCAACCGTCCAGGATCGGTTGCTTTGCTCTCGCTACGGCGTCCAAGCCAAATTTTTCCGGCTTTGGTGTAACCGTTAACGTGGCTAGCCATACTCAGAAAGCCAAAAGTTCTAAACGCTGCGCGCTCTAAGCGGAAATACTCATGGCCGTTTTGATCGAGCCAAGAAAATTCTTCATTGCGCCATCCAGGGATAAAGCCACCCAAACGCATTCTTTCGGCCAAGGCGCCTAGATGCCCTGAGAGCTCAATCGGCCGGGCGGATGCAATATGCAATGCCTCGTGTCCAAACCCAAGGCAAGGAATAGGCTCCTTGAGCAATGATTCTTGGAGGTAAGGAATAAATTCAGGATTAAGATGGCCAATAATTTGATTGCTGTTGCTTCCGCCTTCAAAGTAAATCGGCATGTAATCGGGTGGGGCTGATCTGGCAGTGTTTTGTAGCATCTCCTCTAATGCGGCTAGAGTGCTGGTGTTAAGCGTATTCATATAGAAAGTGTAAGAGAAAAAGATGGAGACAAAGAATAAATTGCCACACGGCGGCCAAATTCTGGCAAACGCCTTGGTCAGGCAGGGTGTTGATTTGGCATTTGGAGTGCCTGGGGAGAGCTTCTTGCCGCTATTAGATGGCTTAGTGGATCATTCCAAGGACTTCCGTTTTATCACCTGTCGCCAAGAAGGTGGCGCTGCTTATATGGCAGAAGCTTACGCCAAGCTCACCGGTAAGCCTGGTGTCGTCATGGTGACCCGCGGACCTGGGGCATCTAATGCCATGGTTGGGATTCATACTGCTTATCAAGACTCTACGCCGCTAGTGCTATTGATTGGTCAGGTTGGCACTGATATGGTGGAGCGCGAAGCCTTTCAAGAGATTGATTACCGTCGTCTCTATTCAGAATGTACAAAGTGGGTTGGCAGCATCGACCGTGTTGATCGGATTGATGAGTTTGTCTCTCATGCCTTTCACATTGCACAGTCTGGACGCAAGGGTCCAGTGGTGTTGGCCTTACCTGAAGACATTCTGTATGAGTGTGCACAAGAGAAACCAACTGCGGCAGCGCATATTGTTCAACCTGGTTTAGATCGAACTATATTCAATGGTGCGATGGAGCTCTTCACCACCGCCAAGAGGCCGATGATTCTAGCTGGTGGCGGCAATTGGAATACATTAGCTTGTGATGCTTTAAGTGCTTGGGCAAAACGCGAAGGTGTTCCAGTGGCTACGAGCTTTCGCTC